>DATFCF010001061.1:0-4006 GCA_035253445.1 Mycobacterium sp. | reverse complement strand
CCGTGTCGAGTTTGCGCCACACCCCTTTCGAGATCAGGATGATGACGAATGCTCCAAAAGCAGACCCCGGTTCTCCCGTCATTCATTACCCTCCCCCGTGACTTCGCGGCGCACGACGGAATGCCCTGGGAACTGTGGTGGATTGCCACCGATCTCCACGCAGACGGTCGCAATCTCGGTGTTCAGGCCCTATTTATCCAACTCGATGACCAGATGGTTGCGTTGAGCCTGTCCATTGTCGACTTCGACAGCGGACTCACATGGTCGAAGACCGACCAATACGAGATGGCGTCCGTGACCATATCCACTGACCGACTCGACGTGCGAACGCCCCTTGCAGACCTATCGATGACGCCATCCGGCGACCTTCGTTTCACTTCAGCGATCGACGGTGCCAGCAAAGTGGACCTCACCCTCCAGCCGACGTCGCCAGTTCTGCACAACTGTGGAACGGGCTCGTTTCCTTTCAGTGGTGGACGGACATGGCAGTACTCAGCCCCTGCCCTGGCTGTAGCCGGCGCGGTCTCAGTTGAAGGCAGCACCCTCGCTGTGACAGGTGGCGGTTGGCTCGATCGCCAATGGTGCGATCCCGCTACCGATCTCGTCACTCTTCAGTTCACATGGCTTGGAATATGTCTTGAGAACGGCACGAATATAAGCGTCTGGGACACGACTATCGGGGGGACACCGCAGGGGCAAGCCTGGGCGACTATCGTCAGTCAGGACGGCGCGCACACCATCGTGCCCATGGAGCCCGTGGCGCAGGGTGCGTCCGGAACCCTGGTCAGTAGGGCGGGCAACAGGTACCCCGCCGGTTGGACAGTGAGGATCCCGAAGGCGGACGCAGTTCTGGAGATCACCCATGCTCAATTATTCGAAAGGTCAGCACGCCCATTTTATCAAGGGGCGTTGAAGGTTACAGGCCTCTACAACAGTGCCGCAGTACGCGGATACGGCTTCTGCGACCTTGTGGGGTGGACCGACGCCTGAGGGGAGCACGCGTCGCTTCACCTCGTCCAGCGACTTCGCGGGGCCGGATCGTCTTCACGTACTTTTCCGCTCAGACACCACTGACGACGGATCCTGTGCGGTCAGGCGATTCGACAGCAATTCATGCGGAGTGAACTCCGCGCAGAGCGCAAGCCGATCGCCGAGCGTAACTGGACTAAATCGACCTAACCGCGTTGCCGCCGACGTGCGCCGCAGCCTTGGCAACGCCGGGCGTCGAGTGAATCGCGCCTCCGCGAAGTTGATGCCTCCTCATAGGAAGCCGGCTGGGCTCCTGTCACCAGGCACGGTTCGGGTGTCCGTGGTCCACGTCGCGGCCGAGATTGTCGGCCAGATCCAGCCTGGACAGGCGGTATATCGCTGCGTTGAGTCCGTGTCGCGACGCCCCGGGAAGATCGCGATCGCAAGGAGATCGCAGACCATCCGGGCCAGATCCGTCAAACACAGATGCCGTGTGGTGTGCGTGGAGAACCGCGGCACATCGGCGGCCAGTGCGATCCGTCGCGCCGCCGTCGACCGCGTCCACAGGCTCAACGGCGGCGCGTGATTGCGGCGGGACTCCAACAGAATCAGCGATACGCTCTGCCCTGCCGAGTCTCGCCCGGTGCGCGAGATAGTCCGACAGCAGCACCCCGGTCGGCGCCGAATAGGGCACGATCCGGTCGAGCCGGTTCTTCGTCGTCTCCGCCCGAATCCGCAGAGTGCGGTGGGCCGGGTCGAGATCGTCGGTACGCAGCGCGCACCGCTCCTCACGGCGCAGCGCGGCATCGTAGGCCAGGGCGAGCATCATGCGGTTGCGGACCGCTTCCTCGGCGGCGACGATCAGGATGTCGACCCATTGCCGCGCGGTGGGAATCCACGGCAGCTTGCCAACCGGAGCACCAACCCACGCTGATGCCCGACGCGTCATGCACTCCGGATGGTTCCGGATAGTAAGGTGCCCATAGTAATCACGAACACTGTGCCAGATCCCTTGAAGTCCCCGCTGGTGGCCGGCTAAGAGTCCCCACCCGTGTTCGTCGTGTCGGTGAGGACTTGTTGCCCGAGCGGTGACGGTGCGCCGAACACGCCCGCAACTACGACACTGTGACCGACCTCGTCGCCCGGCGAGTGGAGAATGCCCAAGGCCGCATCTCCGCGAAGCGATTGCACCCGATCGCCCGGACCGCAGGCTACGACAGGTCGGACCGCAACTTCCCCGTCTCGTCTCAGATACAAAAGCGCAGTGGCGCAGCGAACATCACCGCGGATGCTGCTCCACGGTGAGACCCCCGGGTGAAACCTAGTCATCGACTGGACCACGGACGGCGGCTGGCACCCGTTTGCGCCGTGTTGGCGTATTCCGGTTGCGGCTCGGCGCCTTCACCACGGACCAGCACCCCACACGGGCGTTGATCTGCGAAGCGCTCACGCCATCGGTGTTGTCACAGAAGAACTGTCACCTGCGCGGATCGACAAGTACCTTCAATTCATCTTGGGCGCGACTCAACGCACCCATCGATGCGACCGCGTCGGACAGGCCCAGGCGCGAGCTGATCATGCCCGTCGGATCCATGCCTTTTCGCATCGCCTCGAGAACGGACGGAAACGTGTTGGCGTAGGCGATACTTCCTGTGACCATTACTTCGAGATGAACCAGCCGACGCGCCGCAACGGCGATTCGCTCGGGAGGCTGTGCGACGAGCACCAGGACGCCCCCGGGGCCCAGGGCTGAGACACCCGCGGCGATCGCGTCCGGGTGTCCCGCACAGTCGAACGCAGCACGTACTCCCTTAGCCTCGCGGACAACGTTTGACGAGGCTGGGTCGACTGCACGATCAGCTCCGAGCGCGAGAGCTGCTTCTCTCCGCCTCGCTGAGGGCTCGCTTACAATAACTCGGCCAATCCCACGGTGCTTGAGACATAGGAGGATCGCGAGCCCCACAGGACCTGCACCCAGTACAAGGACATCGTCTACTTCAGTCAATTGGACGCGGTCGATGGCATGCCAGGCGACAGCGCATGGCTCGACCAGTGCAGCCGCCTCGGTCGAAATGTCTTCGGACACGGTATGAACACTCGAGGCGGGGACGACAGATTCCTCCGCCATGCCACCGCCGTCAGCGTTGAGCCCGATGAACGCGAGATGTTGACACAAGTTGTACCGGCCATATTGGCACTGGAGGCAATCGCCGTCCCGAAGCAGAGGCTCGACAGTGACGCGGTCTCCTACTGTATGCCCGTGCACCTCCCGACCAATCTCGACAATCGTCCCCGAAAACTCGTGACCCAACACCACTGGAAGGGTCGATCCCGTCAGGGGATGAGGGTGCTCCTGCGTCCTGATCGCAGCCGGCCCGTGCCGGTACTCGTGCAGATCGCTTCCACAAAGTCCCGACCACGAAACTTCGATCTTGACATCTTCTGGACCTGGCAGAGGCTCTGGGATGTGGTCAAGGCGGACATCGCCCCGGCCATGGTATCTAAGTGCTCTCACAAGAAGGTCGCCTCGATTCCTACTCGGGTCTAGCGAAGGCTGGCAACGGGGATCACCCGTGCCAGCCTGACTGGATATCAGCCTCGCACGGACAGCCCGCCATCGACTGGAATGACAGACTCCGTCCCAAATGAACCAGCACGCGAAGCACGGTAGCGAAGTACTCCGGCGATGGCATCGGCCTTCCCGATTCGCTGAAGGGATGTGCACCGACGAAATTTGTAGTCGGGTTATCGCAAGGAACCCATACATTGTCCTAGTGAATCACCGCGTGGTACTCATGGCCGCTGTCATCGTATCCAAAGACGCTGGTTGAGCATTCTGTACATACTCCCTCCGCGTCGAGGGGAACTACCACCATCGATTGCTGCCGGGTGTGGGTCACCGTCTGGATTGGGCCCTCCCATAACGATCGCGGCCTGCCAAGTCGGGATCACGGCTCCGCTAGTCCACGCCTTTCCCGTTCAGCCGAAAGCCATCGCCGTCCTCCTTGATCGCCAAGGAGATGTTGCGCGGTCGGAA
>DATFCF010001060.1:0-8084 GCA_035253445.1 Mycobacterium sp. | reverse complement strand
GTCAACGGCGCCCGCGGCAACGCCGCCGATCACCTAACCAAAGATGTTGTCCCGTATATGATCTCGAACTATGGAGTGAGCCCCAACCGGGCGAACTGGGGTATCGTCGGCTGGTCGATGGGCGGCACGTGCGCGGTGGACCTGGCGGTGATGCACCCGGACATGTTCAGCGCATTCGAGGACATCGCCGGTGACCTCAGCCCCAATTCGGGCACCAAGTCCCAGACCATTGACCGCCTTTTCGGCGGCAACGCGGCCGCATACGCGTCCTTCGATCCGTCAACGGTCATCACCCGCCACGGCACCTACACCGGCGTGACGGGCTGGTTCGACACCAACTCCGTCAACGCAACTGACCAGACGGCGGCCGCCAATTCGCTGTGCGGATTGGGCAGCGCCAACGGCATCAAGTGCGCGGTTGTCACCCAGCCGGGCAAGCACGACTGGCCGTTCGCGGCGCATGCGTTCGCGTCGGCATTGCCGTGGATGGCCAGCCAGATCGGCACGCCGGGTGTGCCGACCGTCCCGCTGCCGGGACAGCCACCCGGACCGCTGCCGCCGCCGGCTCCGCCGTCTGCTCCATACATTCAGGCGGCCTCGAAGTAGCGCGGTACGGTGAGCGGCATGCCGGACGAAACACCTCAAGAGCCGGAACCCGCCATCGAAGGCGAGGTGGTGGACGACATCGCGCTAGAGCCCGATGCCCCGGCTGCCCCATCTGCTCCGGGTCCGGTCGAGCCCGTGGACACCGGTTACACCCCAGGCGGTGTGCCGACGTTTGAATCGGTGCGCGACAAGATCGAGACCCGCTACGGAACGGCCATCGGCTCCGCCGAACTCGATGCGGAATCCCCGGAGGGCCGCACCGTCGAGGAGCAGTACGACGCTCGTCAGCGTGCGGCGGCCGAACGGCTGGCACAGATCCGCGAGTCGATGCGCAAACCCCGCAAACCCGACGCCGAGTCTCAGTAGTCGGATTCGGCGGCCAGGATCTCGGCGAGGAACGCATCGCTGGCCGGCTGGTTCAGTCGCGCCCGCGCGAATTCACGGATCCGTTCGCGCGTCCGGGACGATTCTTGCACCTCGGCGCCGACCGTAACGGCGGTCGTCGGCCAATCATGGTCCCAGGCAGCTGTTTCCGTTATCGGCAGCTGTTGGGCGTCGACGAGCGACAATGTCGCGCTCCCGTCCGCGTCGAGAACACCAGTGCCGACGACCGCTCCCGAGCGCAGGCGCACCGCAATACCAGCAGGAGAGCTGGTTCCCGAAAGAGCCGCACTCACAACGGCCTTGGCCACCCCGTCGACCGCCTCGACGCGCCACTCGACAGTGTGCTCGGCGGCATCGAAAATCGCCGGCGGGACGGCAGCCCAGTTGATCGAATCCACACCGCTTGCGATCGGTGTGGCGCGCGGTCCGGGTTCGGCACCGGCGGCCAAAGCGTAATCGTCACGGTTGCCCGCCGGCACGGTCGCGAGGTCCGCGTCGAATTCGACGCCGACGTCGTCGGCGAGTTCGGCGCACTCCCGGACAAGCTCGACGACTCGTGGATCACCTTCGCGGGCAAGGTAACCAAGGGCAACAGCCTGCGGCCTGATCAGACCGGCGACGTCGGAGTCGAACGTGTCGTCGGTGAAGAAATCCTGCGCGGCGGCCGTCGCCAACGCGATCTCGGCGTCCAGCAGCGCCGCGTCGAGGGCCACGATGCCGTCCCGATAGCTGGCGGGCCACCAGCGTCGAAGCCAGTGCCCCAACGCCAATCGCCGCAGCGATTCGAGTGACCCTTCGCGCACGTCGACGCCTGCCAATTCGAGGGATTGCGCCTGTGGTGATCGGCCGTCGACCGCAGCGGCGACAGCGGTGTGGCCGGATTCGCCGAGAATCCGCCACAACCAGTCTGCGTGAGGCAGATCGGTGAACGTGATCGCAGCGGGAGCCGACGGGTCGTCGACCGTCCATGCCAACACGGCCCCACTCACCTCGAGCACGGCGAGCAGCGGCGTCGGCTCGGCCAGCGGGCCGGTGCTCCACAGACCGGAATCGGCGACGAGTTTCATCCGGCCACCTGCAGTTCCAGCATCGACTTGATCCGCTGCCGGTGGTCGAGGCTCACCGATCGTGCCACCCCTTCGAGCAGGCTGCGCACGTCGTCAACGTCGTCGCACGGCTCCTGCCAGACGTCGCGGCCGTGCAGCCGTGCCCACAGTCGGCTCAGATACGGGCGCTCAAAGGCGGCGAGGTCGTCGATAACCTGTTTCTGCCGCGGGTGAATCGGCCCACCCTCGGCGAGATAGCGACGCGCATGCAAGACGTACGCCTCCTTGCGCAACCGCGCCTGGATCTGGGCCGCCAGCTCGTAGCGCGCCCGCGCCGCGTCGGCCAGCGGCGCCAGGCATGCCGCGATCTCGATGCCGGCGATCAGCGTGGCCTGCTTGTCCTCGGCCATCAGACCCCACGGTGCGCACGCACGGTCGACCTCCTCCGCGCACAACAGCGGGATGTCGGGCAGCTCCTCCCGATCCAGGGCGCGACGCAAAGTACTGCGGACGCGGTCGACCACAGTGCGGTTCAGCGGACGATCGCCGTCAGTTCCTCCGACGATGAGCGGAGGTGGTTGCGGCTCAACGGAACTCAGACCGAGGTCGACAATCGACCAGGGCAGCTCCCACACCTGCCTGCGCGCCTTCGCCCCGAGGTTGTACGGCGCGGCATCGGCGATCAGTGCGGTCCAAACCCGTTGGCGTGCCGCCGTCGCGGTATGGCTGCCCGCACCGCCAAGGACGGTGGTCAAGCCGGCCATGAAGGGACCGGTGATCTCCTTGCCCGCTTTTACGTCGCGCCAACTGTGGCCGAGCTGATCCGACAACTTGGCGATGAACTGCCGGTCGGAGACGTGCTGGTTGAGCACTTCGATCCCGGTGCGGTCCCGGTCGCTGTGAACCTCTCGAAGCACGGCTTCGGCCGTATCGCGATCCTGTTGGGCTGACGCCCCTTTCGTGACCGCCAGCTCGAAGCAGACGGGGAAGTACAACTCCTGGGCGTTTCCGGTGGTGATCCGCAACCGGCGCCGCTCACGTTTGAGGATCTCGAACCACGCTGCGGTGGCCCGCAACACCGGCCCGTGCCCGACGATGACGTCGTGCATCGCCTCGGCCACCTCGGCCGCCACGAACGGCGCCGAGTATTGGGTGTTGGATCGCAATCGAAGTATCAGGGGGTCGATGATCCGCTTGACGGTCCGTCGTAACGGGCCGCCGTCGTCGCCGCTGAGCACCTCCAGACCGGGTCCGATCGCACGCCACGCCCGGTCGATCACCGCCCGGCGCGGATGGTTGACGACGACCGCCGCCACCGCCGGGGTTTCCGTGCTCATCTGCACAGGATAAAAGTTGGGTTCGGTAGCCGACAGCCGGTCGGAAACTACTGGCATGTCGTACGGGGTTTTTCTCGAGTTCGTTGTACTTGCCTGCTTCGGTGTCGCGGCGATGTTGGCCGTACCGCGACCCGACTTCGGACATGTCTTCCCTTCGGCGGACGAGGCCGATGAGCGGCTCGCCACCGACGAAGACATCCGCGCCATCTGCGCTGAGTTCGACGAGATGCTGGTGGACAAGGGTCTGCTCACCGGTGATCAGCTCGACCTGATCCGGCACGGCAGGAAGGCGCAGGCCGTCGTGACCGGCATGCGCCCCACGGGCGCGGTCCGCGAAGACTTCCGCGAGGTCGAACTCGCCGTGATGGTCAGCAGGCTGGGCGGCGGGCAGTTCCCCGCCCATGAGAGGGCGCTGATTCCGGTGTCGTCGCTGGGGAAGGTCTCCCCCGGCAGCGTCATCGACACGTATTACCGGCCGGGCGACGAGTCGGCGATCGCCGTCCGTGTGCCACCGAGCTGACTCATCTGGCTCCGTCGACGGCAAAGCTGACCAGCGCCGCCCAGTACAGCGGGCTGGCGGCCAGGTCGCCGTCGCGCCAGCGCCGCATCTGCTCGCGTTGCCAGCTGTTGACCGCGCATCCGGCCTGGGCGGTTTCGTGCGCGCGGTCGACGCCGATGATCGCGTCGGCCATCGGATCGACAGCGTCGACCGTTGACGCGAACTGCCGATAACCGGCGGCGGTCGGCAGCGACCACAGCGTGGCGGTGACCAGCTGTGCGCCGCCGAGGATCATCGCCGCCACCAGGCCGGTCGCCTCGTCGAATTGGTAATCGCCGCCGGAGGCGCAGGCCAGCATCGCGACGCGCGGCGGCATCGGCAGCTTCAACGACATCAGGTCCGATGCGGTGAGCGGCCGATGATCGGCCAGGTGAAGTGCCGCCCGGGCGGCGTGGCCGACGTCGCCGTCGGCAGCGGTCGCGTGGCCCACGTACAACAGTCTGCTGGGCTCGTGCGCAAGCAAGCCGGCCAGCCATGTGCGGTCGGAGTCGGTGCGCCGGAACAACTCGACGGAGGCGTCGACGTCGGGCAGCGCCTTCCTGCGTGCCATCAAGTCCGCGAAATGCCTTGCCAGAGCGGTTTCTTCAGACGGTCTGCCGAGCACGGACCCCAGCGGCGAATCCGGTCGCTGGCCCGGCACCCGCGGATCGAGCACCAGCAGCGGCGGGCTGTCGAGCCGGTCCTGCCATCGTGCCGGTGTCCGCGGTGCGTGGACGATGTTCGGCGGCGCGGCCATCAGCACGTCGACGAGTTCCATGAGGCGCAAGCCCTCGTCGTTGGGCATCGCAAGCAGACCCCACGGCACGCGGGCCAAGCGTGCACTCGGCGATACGAACAGTGCCGCGCGCGGCGACGACACGCATTCGACCAGCAGCTGCCAGGCCGGTGCCGTCACGAGTTGTGCACCCAGCGCGCAGGCGATCGCCAGCTCGGATCCGGGCGTCGCGAACGGCCCGCGGGTGATCGCCCGATCCACGGCGTCGCGCCGGGTCTCGGAGTCGCGAGGGTCCGGCAGCGCATCGGCCAGCCGATCTAGCGCCTCAACCAGAACGGGTTCCTCGACCACCCAGGTCACCGTTCGAGACGGCTGCCCGACGACGCGCAGACTGGCATAGGTGGCGATCCCGACGTCGGCGAACCGCAGGACCAGGGTCGCCGGCTCCGTCACGGCCACGTCGGCCACGCGGCGCCGTCGGCCGTCACGTCGCAGCCGTACCGCTGATATGCCAGCTCGCGGTAGCGGGTCATGATCGGAGCGGTGTTCGGGTGCATCTGCAACGGCGGAAGTGGGCCCAGCCGGGTGAGTGTTGCACCACCGCCCGCCGGTGATGTTCCCGCGGCAACGAGGGCGTATTCGTCGACGGTTTCGAGTGGAACGGCGGCGGTAGCGGTGTCGGTCCACTCCTCGACCTCGCCGGTCGGCTCAGCACTGAAAGTGCCTCGCGCGCTGTGATATTCGATCAGCTCGCTGACCAGCTCGGTGTTGTCCCACTCCCAGGCCACGGCGAACGCGCCGGCCAGGATCCGGGCCGAAACATGAGTCGCCCAGCGCATCCTCGCGTCTGCGTCGGCGATCGAGTGCCTCACCGAATCGACCGCAAGGGCGGCAGGGACCTTGAGTTCGGCGGCCCGCTCCAGTTTGGCCGCCGCATTCTGAGGGTCGGCCAAAGCGTCTGCCCGCCAGATGCTGCCAAGGTGGTCGTCGAGCCGGGCATATTGCAGCCAACTGTGCCGTGGCCACGCGTCAAGCAGCTCTCGCGCCTGGTTCGCACGCTCACGAGCGGCGTCGAAATCACCGCGGAAGATGTCGACCCAGCTGCGCTGCAAGAGAATGCGATGAATGTGCAGCGGCTTTTCCACCTCCCGCCAGTGCCGTTCCGCATGCCCGAAGCGCTCGTCGGCGTCGTCCAGCGCGCTGATCGACAGGCTGATGAGCCCGAAGTAGAGCCAGCACCGTGACACATCGTGCGCCCGGGCGTGCTCGGCGATTGCGGGGTAGGCCTCGTGGACCAGGCGTTGGCACTCTGCGCGGTCACCGGCCGTCCAGCTCGCCGTCGATCGCTCGAGTTTTGTTCTGGCAGTTGCCAGCTCCCAGCCGCGCTTCTGAGCGCGTGCGCCGGCACGCTGAAGCCAGGGTTCGGCTTCGTGAAGGCGCCCGGTTTCGACGCAGAATCGGCCGTAGGCAGTGCCGCCGAGCACCAGGAGCTGATCATCGAACTCGCTGCCGGTTCCTGGACCGTCGATGGCGTCAATCACCTTCTCCCACAACGGGACTGATCTTACGTGCAGGTCGTCGTCGCAGAGGGCGACCGCACAGATGATCTGGGCGTGGACAACGAGGTACCGCAGTTCGTCGGCGAGATCGGCGAAGGCGGACGTGTCGTCGGTAAGGACGGCCAACGCGGCGGCTGCGGCCTCGTGATCGCCGTGCGCTGCGGCGGCCAATCCCGCTTCGAGAAACTGCGCCCGGCGTGAGTACCGGCAGATCATGTGGTCGATCTCGGCGTCGGACATCGTCACCTGTGCGGCGGCTTCGGGGTTGGTGCCCGCGCGGATCGCCGAATAGATCGCCAGGCAGTCTCGGATGCGTCGGATAGCCTCGTGCACACCGTCGTACGCGGTGCGGACGAGGTAGATCTCCCCCAGCTGGGCCAACACCTCGAGCATCAGGTCGTCCCGGTCGGCGTCCTCGATGCGTGGCATCAGCGACAACAGCAGATCCTTCGCCGCGACCTCGTCGGCGGCGAAGGCAAGGTGACGGGCGCGTTCCAAATCGCCGGGGATCGTCACAGCTGAATCATATTGAAGCGGCGGGCGTGCCATGCACACCCGCCGCCTGTGAGCAGGACCGATCAGCTGCAGCTCACCTTGATTTCGAACTTCTTGGTGATCATGCCCGCCATCGGGTTCTTCATGTCGGCACCCTGCGCCTCACCGGTGATGGTGTAGGTGTCGCCGTCGACCTTCACCTCGGCCGAGCCGGTCTTCATGCCCATGTTGTTGGCGACAGCAAGCGCGTTGCCGTCGACAACCAACGCCAGGGACTCGACGACCGGAGTCGCCTCGTCGGTCATCACCACGCCCAGGGCCTGCTGCGGGCCTGCGGCGCCGCTGCCGATGTTGATCTTGCCGGCCTGCTTGACGCAGGTGACCGACGCGGGATCCAGGCCCGCCAGATCGGAACCTTCGACCTTCACCTCGGTTGCACCGCCGGTCGAGACCTCGGAGCCGCCTGCGGCCGTGCTCGGGGCCGGGGTCGGTTCGCTGCCCTTGTCATCCGAGCACCCCACCAGCACGGTGGCCGTGGCAATCAGTCCGATCAGCCCCGCGACTACTCGATTCATCGATCTTCCCTTCGTTCGTGCGTCGCCTCGATGGCGCCGTCACGATGAAGTCAAGACGGGCCGGATCGCTACCGATCCCAAACTTTGGCCCGGTTCTGTCGGTGACCACCGGTACGGTGCACAAACTGTGCGGTCATTTACGGTGGACGAACGGCGGGCCCGTCTCGCGCGGCGGCATTTCCTGAGTGGGGGTGCGGAGTCGGTCGGCGGCGTGACGACGGATCTCGTCGGCCTGCATGCCACCGATCCGGCCACCCCGTACTTGTCGCTGTGGGCGCGGCTGCCCGGGTTCACCGTCGAAGACTTGGACGCCGAGCTGTACAAGCGCCGCTCGCTGGTCAAACACCTCGCGATGCGTCGCACGCTGTGGGTGGTGCGCGCCGACGACATGCCGTTGATCCAGCCGGGGGCCAGCGACCGGGTGGCCGACACCGAACGCCGGCGGCTGGCCGCGGACGCGCAGAAAGCCGGATTGGCGGCCGACGGTGAGACGTGGCTGGATACCGCGGGCGCGGCGGTGTTGCGGCATCTGGCCGACTGCGGAGAGGCCAGCGCAAAGGAGCTGCGCGCGGCGCTGCCAGAGCTTGCGGGCAGCTACGACTACGCGCCCGGCAAGCGCTGGGGCGGCGAAACACCCTTGGCTCCAAGGGTATTGACCGTGTTATCGGTGCGCGGCGATATCGTCCGAGGACCGAACGACGGTTCGTGGACGGTGTCGCGGCCGCGATGGGCGCCGATGTCCGACTGGTTGGGCACCGCAGTCTCGGCGGAGGCGGCGGAGGTGGCGCGGACCGCGCTGGTCCGCAGG
>DATFCF010001059.1:0-3352 GCA_035253445.1 Mycobacterium sp. | reverse complement strand
ACCATGAGGTGGGCTGCATGACCTCGGGCGGTGGCTTCCAGGCCGTCAGCGATCCTGCCCAGCCGTCCAAGCGAGAACGCGGCAACTTGCGCCGCCCAAACCAGTGCTTCCCCCTTCGCTTCCTGCAGGAGCGGCGCTGCCACCTGCGCGGCAGCCCGGGGACCGTTCGTGGATAACACCAACGCCGACCGTCGAGCCTTGATCTGATCGCGCCAGCCCCGATCAGTCAGGGCCGCTTCAGCTTCTCGGGCCACCATGATGCCCTCGTCGGTGCGCCCCAGATAGAACGCGAGATTGTCGATTCGACTAATCGCGACGGCCCCACGCAGAGCGTCAACATCGGCCACCTCGGCCAACGAAGCAAACTCACTCTCTGCGACTTCGCCCCGACCCTGAAGACTTGCAAGCTGGGCGGCCAGTAGGTCCGCGCGAGGGCCCGCGCCGGTCGCCTGCGCGATGCGCACGAGGCGCTCGGCCAGAGAGAAGTCGTAGCGCCAGCGGGCCTCCGCGGCCGCCGCCAACATTTGCTCTGCTGTGCCTCCCCCACCCTCGAGGCGCCACACCGCGACCCGCAGCAAGTCGTCCCGGCGGGTTGACTCCGCCTGTTCCACCGCGATTGCCAGCGCCCGAGCGAGCGACTGGCGGCGCAGTGCGGGGGTCTGGTTTCGAATCACCTCGCTGTAGATCGGATGAGTGAATCTGATCGCCAGGTGTTGCCCTTCGGTCGTACTCACGAGCAGCTGCTTGCGCTCAAGCACTTCCGCTACTGCGGTGTCGCCCAAGGCCGTCAGCTCGTTGACCCCGATCGGTTCGCCTACCGCCACAAGCTCTAGCAAGGCCAGTTCGTCTGGGGTCAACGCGCCGAGGCGGGAACTGACCAGTTCGATGAGACGATGTGAGATAGCCAGCTGGCCGCGAAGCCGCCAGAGGCCTCCATCGTTTCGGAGCGCTCCACTGTCCAGCGCGCCAATCACAAGCTCGCGCAGGAACAATACATTGCCATCAGATCGCGTGAGCAGGTCGCCGACGACAGTCGGATCCACTGGGCCGGACAGCACCGCCGAAAGCAATTCACCGACGCCGTGCGTGGTGAGTCCAGCGACATCGTGGCGTACCGCGACGTTGTCCTTCCACAGGCCGGTGATCGGCGGTGGCGATGCCTCGCCCGTACGGAACGTGGCCACCACGGACGCCGCTGTGGTGGTCGCCATCTGGTACGCCAAAGTGGCTGAGGCACCGTCAAGTACGTGCGCATCGTCGATGACCAGAACCAGCCGGCGCGGAGCCGCTTCCTCCACCAAGGTCGCCGCCGTCCGACGCAATAGGTCCGCTCTGGCATCCACCCGGCCGATGAGTTCGCGGTCGACGGGAGGCAAGTGCGGAGCAAAAGCGCCGAAAGGAATGCCTGTAGACGAACTCGTGCCGGTGACGGTCACGGCTGCCAACCCGGCCCGTACACACCTCTCGCGCAACTCGGCGGCAAGCCGTGTCTTTCCAACGCCCGCCGGACCCGCCAACACCAACGACCCATTCGCATGAACCACCAGGTCGACGAATTCCCGAAGTTCCGGCTCACGCCCGACAAGCGGCCAATCAACCCCGGCGTTCACAACCATCAGCGACCTTCGTCGCCGTTCATAGGACACGACATAGCCACCTCGTGCATCCCTCACCTGGCTCGGGCGGATGGTAAGGCCAACGCGGAAACCGTTCTCCGGTTACGTGATTGGCAGCAGCACCTAGGCCGTAGAAGCCCCCTTCGCGCCACCCAATTGTTGACGCAGTACGCGGCGCAACAGCTTTCCCGTCTCGTTGTAGGGCAACGCGTCTCGAAACTCGACAATGTTGGGAGTGCGTGAGGAGCGGAGTCGGGCACGCACCCAACCCTGCAGCTCCTCGACAGTTGCGACCGCTCCAGCCTTGAGGACCACCGCGGCGGCGACGGACTCCCCCCATTCGTCGTCGGGAACGCCGACCACCCCCGCGTCGGCGACGGCAGGATGCGCGGCCAACACGTCCTCGACCTCACCTGGCGACAGGTTCTCTGCACCACGAACGATGACGTCGTCGAGGCGGCCCTCGACGAACAGGAACCCACCCTCGTCGAGCCATCCAGCATCTCTTGTGGCGAACCACCCGTCGGCTCCAAGAGGGCTCCGCCCGAGGTATTCGCCCGAAACCTGCTCACCCCGTACATAAATCTCACCTCGCTGCCCAGCGGTAAGCGATGTGCCGTCTGGGCCTCGGATCTCGACCTCGACGGTGGGCAGGGGACGGCCCACGGAGCCAAGCCGGGCCCTTACCCGCCGGTCCTCGCTCTCGGCGGCGGTCCGATGATCCTGCGGGCCAAGGGTTGCGATCGTCGACGCCGTCTCGGTGAGGCCATAGGCATTCACAAAACCCACCATCGGCAGGAGTTCCAACGCGCGCTCTATCACGGTGATCGGCATCCGGCCGCCCCCGTAAGCGAGGTGGGCCAGGGCGGGGAGCTTTTCGCCATGCGCCTCGAGCACCTCGAGGATCCGTCCGAGCATCGTGGGAACGACCATCGCATTCGTGACAGCCTCGTCGCGAGCGACGTCGACCCACCGCTGCGCGTCGAACTGCCGTTGGTATACCACCCGCCGCCCGCTGTACACCGACGTCAGGACCGCTGCCATCCCCGCCACGTGATAGGGCGGGACGCTCACCAATGCGGCTTCATCGTCACCGGCACCCATGCACTCCACCGTGGAGATCACGTAGGACACCAGATGACGGTGCCGGAGCACCGCTGCCTTCGGTTGTCCAGTGGTACCGCTGGTGTAGAGCAGGACGGCAATCGCGTCGGGGTCGACCGGTACGGCCTCGGCAGGGTGCGCCGCGGCCATCCGCATCTCAAATTCCGACTGGGTATAGACCGTTAGCCCGTCCACCTCGGCCACCCTGCCGGCGACCACGGCGTCGTCCACCACCACCAGGGCAGGCGCCGTCCGAGCGAGCAATGACCGAAGGAGATCGTCGGCCAGCCGGTAATTGACGGGTACAAACGGCACGCCGGCCAGCCCGCTTCCGAAAACCAAAGCCGGAAGCAGCGCCGAGTTCTGGCCGACGAAAACGAGTCGATTGCCGTTGGTATCGCGCACGACTGACGCGACTCTGCGGGACTGGTCAAGCAGAGCTCCGTAGGTCAGTCCGCCAGAGCGGGAACCAATCGCGATTCGGTCGCGCATCCCCTCTGCCGCCATCTCCAGCAACATTGCAACGTTCATCGACCGGTCACCGATTAACGATCATTGCGGAGCCATGCCCGAACAACCCTTGGTTGGCCGCGATGCCGACTGTCGCGCCGTCGCACTGCCGGCCGACGGCC
>DATFCF010001058.1:0-2695 GCA_035253445.1 Mycobacterium sp. | reverse complement strand
GACATCATCACGAGAACGAACGCGGCAATGATCAGTGACATGCGCACCGCGCGCCCGACGGCCTCACCGACGCCGGCCGGACCGCCCCGCGCGGTAAAGCCGTAATAGGTGTGCACCAGCATGATTACCACGGCGAGGGATACGCATTGGATGAATGACCAGAACAAATCGGTGGGGTTCAGGAATGTCCTGAAGTAATGGTCGTAAACGCCCGTCGACTGACCGTAGAGGACGGTGGTGCCGAATCGCGCCGCCCAAAACGCCGCCAGCACACCCACGCAATAGAGCGGGATCACGACAAGAAGGCCGGCCACCACCCGGGTGGACGCGAGGTAGGCGACGCTGCGGATGCCCATCACCTCGAGCGCGTCGATCTCCTCGTTGATCCGCATGGCGCCGAGTTGTGCGGTGGCGCCGGCGCCGATCGTCGCCGACAGCGCGACCGCGGTGGTCGCGGGCGCGATCAGCCGCACGTTGAAGAAGGCCGACGCGAATCCCGTCAACGCCTCGACACCGATCTCCGAGAAGTCGGTGTACCCCTGCACCGCCACCAGCGCGCCGGTGGTCACGGTCAGGAATCCGACGATTGCGACCGTTCCGCCGATGATGATCAACGCACCTGCGCCCAGTCCCATCTGCGCGATGAGCCGGATCAACTCGACTCGATAGTCGGTAACGGCGATATGGATCGACCGCAGCGTGCGGCCATAGAACTTCGTCTGCCGCCCAACGCGATTCCAGCCGTCGACCCACGGACGGGCCCGGGCTTTCAGCCACGGGAACTGGGAGTGGGGCCTTGAGACGGTCACATTGTCACCTTTACCGCGACGGCGGTGGCGACGACATTGATCGCGAACAGCGCCATGAACGTGAATACGACCGTTTCGTTCACGGCATTACCGACACCGGCCGGGCCGCCGCGCACGGAAATGCCCTTGTAGCAAGCGATCAGACCGGCCGACAGTCCGAACAACGCCGCCTTCAGTAGCGCGATCGTGACATCGGCGGCGCCAATGATCAGTGTCAGGCCGGACGCGAACGCACCCGGCGAGACGTGCTGAATGTAGATGCAGAAGAAGTAGGCGCCGGCCAGGCCGACGAGGATCACCGACGCGGAAAGCGCAAGCGACACCAGCGTTGCGGCCAGCACGCGGGGAACGACAAGGGCCTGAATGGGGTTGACGCCCATCACCCGCAACGCGTCGAGCTCCTCCCGAATCGTCCGCGCGCCGAGATCGGCACACATGGCGGTCGCGCCGGCGCCCGCGACCACCAGCACAGTGACGATCGGCCCGATCTGGCGCACCGTGCCCAGCGCGGCACCGGTTCCGGAGAAATCGGCCGCACCGAACTCCGTCAGCAGGATGTTGAAGGTGAACGTGAGTAGCACCGTGTAGGGGATCGTCAACATCAGCGTCGGCACGATCGACACTCGCGCGACAAACCAACTCTGTGTGACGAACTCGCGCCATGCGAATGGTGGCCGGAACATCGCGACGAATGTGTCAAGGGCCATCGCGTAGAAGCCACCGAAGGCGCGCACCGGCTTGGCGACGACGTCGGAAGCGACCATTAGCCAGTCCTTCCTCGTGCGCTCCGTGTTGGCCTGGGCCGCTGCGCCCACGACCGCACCGACCTGTACCACTGTGACACGCGACACAGGGTGCTGACCGAAGAACGGTACATCAAATTTTTGCAGGCGAGCAACAGGAAACAGATCAACGTGATCATCGCCACGTCGGCCACCTGGTACAACATGACAAAGGCCGGAATCTCTTATGCGACAACGTCAACCAGGCACGAACTGCCAGTCCATGACGGGTTTTCGGCGGATCGCGGCCCAAAACTGTTGGCAACAGCAGCTGTACGCCACGCATCAGGGCCAGCTCCCGCCGACGGCCTACAGCAAACTCACGCGTCCCCGCGATTCGGGTCAGCGCGGAGCTGGGGAACGAAAAAATCCTCGCCAATCGGCGTCAAACGGTGGCGGCGTCCTCCAGCTCGGCGACGATGATCTTGCGCATTCCGTGCATGGCCTTGGTCGCGGCCAGCGCACGGGCGGGGTCGGGGTCTTCGGTCAGCTCGAAGAGCCGGTCGGGCACGATCTGCCAGCTCAGGCCGAACCGGTCTTTGAGCCAGCCGCATTGGGACTCCACGCCGCCGTCGAGCAGCCGTTCCCAGTAGTAGTCGACCTCGGCCTGATCCTTGCAGTTCACCATGAACGACACCGCCTCGGAGAACTGGAAGGCCGGGCCTCCGTTGATGCCGAGGAACCGGTGGCCGTCAAGCACGAACGTGCCGTACACCACCTCACCGGGGGTACCCGGCCCGGCCTCCGTGTAGCGACTGAACTTCTCGATGGACGAGTTCGGGAAGATCGACGTGTAGAACTGGGCGGCTTCCTCGAGGTTGTTGTCGAACCAGAGGCATGGCGTGATCGACGGCATTGCGGGTCCTCCTGCGTTGTGACGATTTCTCTAGGACAGACCGCTGTGCCGTCAAGAATTCATCGCCGGTCGGCCGCTTCGCGTTGCGCGCCCAGCGCCCGCAACGCGAAGTCCAGCACGCGCGCCAGCGAACGTTGGAGTTGCCGTTCGTCATCGGGCGACTGGCTGGTCATCTCGCGGCTCACGACGGCGCTGATCGCTATCGCATCGCGCTCAGGGTCCGCGAGCGGAAAAGACCCGTCTTCTTT
>DATFCF010001057.1:0-2917 GCA_035253445.1 Mycobacterium sp. | reverse complement strand
TCACCGTGCTGTCGATTGTCCTGCTCGGGCTCGGGGCGATGGTGTCGTGGACGACGAATGTTGCCGAAATCGCGCCTGCCATAGCCAAACTGGGCCGCCCGTTGCGCCCGCTGAGGGTGCCCGTCGATGATTGGGCGGTGGCGCTGGCGTTGGCACTGCGCGCCTTCCCGATGCTGATCGACGAGTTCCGGATCCTGTACGCGGCGCGCAGGTTGCGGCCCAGGGAGGTGGCCGCGACCAGGCGGGCGCGTCGCCGCCGGTGGGCGGTTGAGGTCATCGACATGTTCGCCGCGGCCATCACGGTCGCCCTGCGCCGGGCCGACGAGATGGGCGACGCGATCACCGCGCGCGGTGGCGCGGGTCAGATCTCGGCGGCGCCGTCGGGGCCGAAGCGCGCCGACTGGATCGCGTTGGCGATCGTGTTCGTGGTGTGCGGGGTGGCGTTGGGGCTTGAGTTGACGGTGCTGGGCACCAGCGGCTGACGCCATCTCGCTGAGCAGGGCATATGGCCATGCTCAAACGTGATATCACCGGCGATATCACTTGTTAAGTGGTATCACTGTCCAAGTGACGGCTGACGCAGCGTCTACACCGCACGGGCGGCTTTCCGACGAAGGCCGCGCCGCCCGCCTCGATGCCGCCATCGAGCAGGCGGTGGGCAACGGCGGACGGCTTGAAACACGTACTCCAAATCTCGCCGTGATCGTTTACGGGTGCGGCAACATCCTTCTACACATCACGTTTGCCGTCCTCACCCTGTTCACGTGCGGGTTCTTTGTGTTTCCCTGGATCGTCTGGGCTAACACCAACCGTGAGCATCGAGTGAAGCTCGAAGTGGACCCGTACGGAAACATCGTCCGCAGCGGCTAGCGCTGCGCGGCCGAATTGGCGGCTTGCTGAGCCTCGGAAAGACTGCTCGCTACGTCGCGGCGGCCAAGGAACATCTCGGCGAAATACGGCTTGAGAGCGTCGAATCCGGCGGCGAACCCCTCACCTCCCGGCGCGGGGACACGTGGCCCGTTGAGCACCTTGAAGAACGGGCTGACGTCGACGCCGCGCGAGGACCAGTACTCGTGGTAGACCGGTTGCGCCGCGAGCACGGCGGGAATGGCCGCGCCGCGGGCACCGAGATACTCGTTGCCGTCCTTGCTCCCCATCCACGCGAGCACCTGCCGCACGGCGTCAGGGTGTTCGGTGGCCGAATTACCGGCGGCGGCAATACCGTTGGTGACGCTGACCCTGCCCTTCGGGCCGGCGGGAAGCATCGCGACACCCCACCGGAACGGCGCCTGGTCGGCGACCGCTGCCAGGTTGTAGGTGCCGGACTGAAACAGCGCCATCTTGCCCTGCAGGAACTGGTTGCGGGAGAAGTCGCCGTTGTCGTTTGTCGCCGACGCGGGCGGCGCAACGTGATCGGTGTTGATCAGCCGCACCAGGTATTCGAACGCCTCGGCCGCCTCCGGGTTGTCGAACGCGAACCGGTCACCCACGGAGAACACTCCGCCCGCTGATCCCACGTAGTTCAGGTAGATGCCCTGCAGGTCGTTGGCCGCGTTGTAGCCCCAGTGCCGGACCCGTCCCGCGTCGAATCCCGGTGTGGCGGCCGACCGTCCATCGGCATCGACGGTGAGCCTGGCGAGCAGGGGCCGCAGCGTGTCGTCGCCGTCGGGTGACCAGCGCAATGACAGCAGTTCCTTGAGTTCCACACCGGCGGCCTCGAGCAGGTCGGCATTGAAATACAGCGCGATGCCCGCGTCGGTCAATTGCGGCACACCCCACAGCGAACCGTTGCGGGTGAACTGGTTGACCACCGACGGTTCCCACTCCCGTGAGGCATTGGCGCCCAAGGTCTTCGCAATGTCCATCAGCCGTCCGCTGTCGGCGTAGCCGGCGAAGTAGGCGTTGGACAGCCAGAAGATGTCGTCGGCGCTGCCGCCGGCCACGTCGGTGCGCAGCGTGTCGAAGTACTTCGAATAGGCGACGACGTTGACGTGTACTTCGATATCGGGGTGCTCGCGGGTGAACTCGTCGAACGACTCCCGGTATGCCGCGGCGACCTGTTCGTCCCACAACCGCACGGTGACCACGGTGCGGCCGCTGGACTCGGCAGTACGGCCCAGCAGCACCGCCGCGACCAGCAGCACCGCCATCGTCATCGCCAGCCCTGCGGCGGCGAGTGTGGAACGCCTTGGCCGCAACCTCATTTGATCCCCGTCACGACGATCGAGCGGACGATGTGGCGGCCCAACGCGACGAACAACAGAATCAGCGGCACGATCGCGACCGTCGTCGCCGCCATCACCAGCGTCCATTGCGCGTCGAATCGCGACTGCAAACCTGCCGTCGCCACCGTCAGTACCTGCCACTTGCTGCCGCTGGTGATGACCAGCGGCCACATGAAGTTGTTCCATTGCGTCACCACGGTGATCAACGCGAGGGTGACCAGGATCGGCCGGCTGGCGGGTATCACGACGTGCAACAGGATGTCCAAGGTGTTGGCGCCGTCGATGCGCGCGGCGCTGATCAGATCGGCCGGAATGGCGCGAAAGTACTCGCGCAGCAGGAAGATCGCGTACGGCGATCCGAACATGAACGGCAACACCAACGCCCAGAAGGTGTTTCGCAGACCGGCCTCGGCCATCATCAGATACAGCGGTACGACGGTGACCGTCGCGGGCACCATCAACGTGGCGACATAGAGCCAGAACAACGCGTCGCGGCCCGGAAACCTCAGGCGCGCAAACGCGTAGGCAGCCAGCACGGAGAACGTCACCTGTCCGAGCAGAATCAGCGCTGTCATCAACGCGGTCACCACCAGTGCCCGTCCGAATCCGGCGTCGCCAAGGGCGATGTAGTTCTGCAGGGTCGGCGGGTTCGGCAGGGACAGCGGGGATTCGGTATTGAACTGGCGCGCGGA
>DATFCF010001056.1:0-9639 GCA_035253445.1 Mycobacterium sp. | reverse complement strand
CAGTCGCGGGTTCTTCACCTCACGGGTCATCGGCACCTTCGTCAACGAGGCGCTGGCCATGCTCGGCGAGGGTGTCGAGCCCGCCAGCATCGAACAGGCCGGCGGACAGGCCGGCTACCCGGCGCCGCCGCTGCAGCTGTCCGACGAGCTCAACCTGGAGCTGATGCACAAGATCGCCGTCGCCACTCGCAAGGGTGTCGAGGACACGGGCGGCACTTACGATCCGCACCCGGCCGAGGCTGTCGTCGAGAAGATGATCGAACTCGGTCGTCCGTCGCGCCTGGCGGGCGCCGGCTTTTACGAGTACACCGACGGCAAGCGCACTCAGTTGTGGCCAGGGTTGCGCGAGACGTTCAAGGCGGGGTCCTCGCAGCCGCCGCTGCAGGACATGATCGACCGGATGCTGTTCGCCGAGGCGCTGGAAACCCAGAAATGTCTCGACGAAGGCGTGCTCACGTCGACGGCCGACGCGAACATCGGCTCGATCATGGGCATCGGATTCCCGCCGTGGACCGGTGGTTCGGCGCAGTACATCGCCGGATACCAGGGGCCGGCAGGCACGGGCAAGGAAGCCTTCGTGGCTCGCGCGAAGGAACTGGCGGCCAAGTACGGCGACCGCTTCACCCCGCCGGATTCGCTTACCTGATCCGGCAAGCATTGCCCCCGACACCGCTAAGTGTGTCGGGGGCCTTTGCGCATCGTCGACCCCGACACCGGTGCCGAGCTACCGGTCGGCGAGCAGGGGCTGCTGGAGGCCAGAGTCGCGCCGATAGGTCCCGATTGGATCCGCACCACCGACATCGCCTCGATCGACGAGGACGGCTTCGTCGCGCTGCACGGAAGGGCGGACGGCGCGATCAACTGCGGCGGTTTCAAGATCTTGCCGGAAACCGTTCGGCGGGCGCTGATTTCACATCCCGCGGTGTGCGACGCGTGCATTGTCGGCGTGCCCGACGCCCGGCTGGGCCAGGTGCCGTTCGCCGCGACCGAAGCCACACCGGGGCTGCCGGTGCCGACAGACGACGAACTGAAGGAACCCGTCCGCCAGTCGCTGCCCGTTTACAACGTGCCCGTCGCCTTCACTGTGGTCGACGAACTGCCGCGCAGCCCGGCTCGGAAGGTGAGCCTGCCTGCCGTCGCCGTGCTCTACGAACGTCGAGCGAACAGATAGTGCCGCCCCGGGTTCTTCCCGTTGTGGTTCATCGCGGGCTCATCACCTGACGACAACAGCGCCCAGTCCGCGGCGAACCGTCGTTCGACCTCGTCCGGGTCGATGCCGGGCACACCGAACGAACCGCCGCGAACGAACTCGACCAGCAGCAGCCGCGCGTCGGGCGCCGCAACCGCGGTGACCTCCCGCACGTAAGCGTCGCGATCCTCGTCGCTCATGCCGTGCAGGCAGCCGTTGTCGACGACCAAACCGAAGTTCGTTCCGATACCCTCCGAGCTCAGCCGTGTCACATCGGCCTGCGAGAAACTGACCGCGAGATTGTTGGCCGCGGCCTTCGCACGCGCCTTGTCGACCGCCTTGGCGACGTAGTCGACACCGGTGACCTTCCAGCCGTGTTTGGCCAGATACAGGGAGTTGTCGCCGGTGCCGCAGCCGAGGTCGAGCGCCGTGCCGGTGGGCAGGGCGTTGCCACCCTCGACCAGGTCACGCAGGCTCTTGGCCAGTGGGTGGCCGTCCCACGGGACGAAGCCGAGCCGGTAGAAGGTTCGGAACAGAAGTTGCCGTGACGACATGACGTCAAAGCGACCCGAGGTCTGCCGAAATCCAGTGCTGTGGCTTGAGGTAGATGGCCACGGTGTCGCCCTGTTCGCGGCGGGCGAACTCGAGGTAGCCGTCGACCTTTTCGGGCGAAAGATAACGCTTGGTCATCTCGACGAGTTGTTCGTCGGTGCCGGGCTCGATTCGGCTGACCGGGCCGTCGACCGCGACGTAACGCACCGTGGGCTCGAGGCGCTCGGCCATCAGCGTGAATTCGCCCTGCGTCTCGATGAGGCGGTGCTTGCGTGAGCCTGTTCCGGTGAGCACCCACGCCTCGCCGCCCGGCGAGTACTGATACCAGATCGGCACGGTCAGAGGTCCACGCTTGTCACCTGCGCTAACCGACAGCGCCCCGATGTGCGGCTCGGACAGAAATTGTTCGCGTTCTTCTTTCGAAAGGGCCATGGTTGCCAGGCTAGTCGCCGCGACCGACATGGTCGTAGAGTCGAACACCGTGCGCTTCGGACTGTTCATTCCTCAAGGCTGGCGACTCGATCTGGTGGACATCCCCACCGACAAGCAGTGGACGGTGATGCGGGACCTCGCTGCCTACGCCGACGACAGCGCGTGGGACTCGCTGTGGGTGTACGACCATTTCCACACCGTGCCGGTGCCGACCAGCGAGGCCACCCACGAGGCGTGGTCGCTGGTGTCGGCGTACGCGGCGACGACGTCTCGGATCAAGCTCGGTCAGATGTGCACGGCGATGAGCTATCGCAACCCGGTGTACCTGGCCAAAGTGGCGGCGACGGCAGACATCATCTCGGGTGGCCGGGTCCAGATGGGCATCGGCGGCGGATGGTACGAGCATGAGTGGCGCGCATACGGCTACGGCTTCCCATCGGCCGGGGAGCGGCTGGGGCGCCTCGACGAGGGCGTGCAGATCATGCGGGACGCCTGGCGCGACGGGAAGGTCAGCTTCGACGGCAAGCACTATCAGGTCGACGGCGCCATCGTGGAGCCAAAGCCGTTGCAGCAGGGCGGCCTTCCGCTGTGGATCGCGGGCGGCGGCGAGAAGGTGACGCTGCGCATCGCCGCCAAGTATGCGCAGTACACCAACTTCACCTCCGAGCCCGCCGGGTTCGCCCACAAGTCGCAGCTATTGGCCGATCACTGCCGCGACGTCGGCACCGACTACGGTGCGATCGTGCGTTCGGCCAACTTCAACGCCGTGATCGGGGACTCGGAGGCCGACGTCACCGACCGCATCGACCGGATCCGCGCCCGGCAGGTCAGCAAGGCGAACCCCGCCGCTGTCGACTCGATGCTCAACATGCTCAAGGCTCCCGAATCTGCCAGCGGCACACCGGAACAGGTCGTCGAAAAGTTGAAGCGCATGCGCGAGCTGGGCTGCGAATACGCGATCCTGTACTTCCCCGAGGCCGCCTACGACCGGTCCGGTATCGAGCTGTTCGAGCGGGAAGTGATTCCGGCGCTGAGCTAGCTGGAGGGCGTCCACGGCGGCGCCCTGCTATCTGGGGCCGTCTAGTCCGTTGCCCTCATGCGCACCGCCGCCGAGCGGATTGATCACGCTACCGATGCCTTCCACGAACGACGTAGCGACGTCGCCTGGTGAGCCGGCGAAGATCTGTTGTATGAGGGTAAGAACCGTCAATACAGTTGGGGCCACGGCGATTGCCAGCTCGCCGGAGTTATCACGCCGGTAGTGGTCACGAAGTTCTTTCCAGGAGCCGTTGCCTCTCTTCTTCAAGGTGTTCCAGTCCAACAAGACGCCGAGGATAATGAAGAACACCGCGAACTGGGCGATGCGGTACAGGATCTGGTGTCCAAGGTCGATCTCAGCTCCACGGGCGATTGCAGCTGGAGCTACGCAACCCATCGCCCATACCCCAGCGAAAGCAAGGCCTTTCAGCGGCCCGATTGCACCTTTGAGAATCGTGTGAAAGAGGAGTCCGAATACGAAACCGCCGACCACCCATCGCGCAGTTTCAACCACGATTGCAACCACGATCGTTATGGCGCCATCGGGCCAACTAAGTGCGTCCATGAGATGACCCAGGGTCGTCCAGACAAAGTATGCAACCGGAACAACAGCCATGTATCCGGCCATCCGCGCCGAGGTCCTCGCGGTGTCGAGCTCCGAATCGCGTAGGGGCGATGTACTTAGGGGAGTCGGCCCAGCGCCGAGCGTCGCTTCTGCAATCGCAGCGGTTCTCGGAATCGTAGGCCCAGTCCTAGCCGACGAGGAGGTCGTGATACGTCGTCCGGCCCAGCGAAAGAGTATTGGGTGCCAACCGCTTCGCCCGGTCGGTCCGCCGTTGCTGGATAGAAACGAATCGTCGCCGGGTCCTCCGATCGGAGGGCACCGAGGGACGTCTTCGTCTCGCGAGGGCACCCAGCGACTGAAAGCCGCCCACATGACTGCCCACTGCACAATCCAAAGAGGAAGGGCAATGATGAAGCGTGCCGAACCACCTTCGTTCCATGGCGCGGAAAGTGTCAGCAACAGCGACAGAGCAGCCGTAATCGGAACATATCGGGGTATGCAAGCAAGCTCACGCGAAAAAAATTCAGTTGCGATGAGTGAGGCAACGATCAGTGGAACCAATTGTAAGCTTGAATATGTCCATTGCTCTAACGAATAATTAGTCCAATACAGCAGACTATCAAGACTGGTGTCCTCACGGGCGCCCAAGGTGAGGCCAATGGGAAACGCAATCGTGAATGCGAAAGCCAGAAGGCCCGCTGCATGCAACGCGTTTCTAAATTGATAGTCTGTATCGTGCCGATCGCCGCGCAAGTCGAACAGCCTGATCAATTGAATCCACAAGGCAATAACGCTGCAAGTTACAGTAACTAATAGTATCAAATAGACGATACCTTTGAA
The DNA here is from genome assembly GCA_035253445.1 of Mycobacterium sp. Lineage (GTDB taxonomy): Bacteria > Actinomycetota > Actinomycetes > Mycobacteriales > Mycobacteriaceae > Mycobacterium. Next base: position 5,023 of record DATFCF010001056.1, on the reverse strand, counting down.
GGTGCTTGACATGATGAAATCCGTGCTGGCTCCCAGTCGCCAGATCGGATAAACTGCGCCAACCAGGATCAGAGGCATATATCGCAACTTGGCCGGGTACAGTGCCGTCAATAGAACGGTCCATGCGATTATGGCGACAAGCGCACGTTCAACCTGCTCAGTTTCGGGGGCAGGGGTTACATAGAGCCGCAGCCCGCCCATCACGGCGAATGCGGCGGTGATGGCAAGTAGGCGACCGCTCCCCAGCACAAGTGCTGCGGCAACCGCTGCGATGAGAGCGGACGCGGCATACGAGAGGTACCTGGCATCAATCAGTACCTTGCGGTCATCGGCCTCATAAATCACCGGGAGCGTATGGAACCAGGCCGTGTCATCGATCCAGCTTGCCGCCGAGAGGCGTAGGGGAATAGCTAGCGGCACCGTCAGGAGAGGTTCGTGTTCGTACGGATCGAAGACCCAGGTGTACTCGACCGACCGATCGCTGGTCAGCGCGGTATCCGGGAATGGTTGCGGGGCTCGGATTTCTGCGACTACAGCATTGTCTTCGCCAGCGACAAGCGGCGCCGGATAGAACGAATCAATGACCACTTTAACGGTGGTCTGGGTTTGTTTCGCGCATAGCAGGCCCATCCACGAAATATCAGAGCGCGGCGCCTGGCGGGCGCCGAGGGCGAGGCTCATGCCAGTTGCAAGACCATCTTGGTCTGGATCGTTTCTAGAATCATGTTCGTCGAAAAATGAATCGCTGCACAACGCGATGAACAAATGCGGTGTCGGCGGCTTGTTGCCTTGGGTTCCGGAATTGCCAGATTCACCAGAAGGCGACGTTTTCTTGTTGAGCAAATTGATATGAATGGCGATGGGCTCTGTCGCCCGATCCCACCGCTGGTTCGGAAGCGGATTGTAAAGATCCTCGTCAGGTAGCAGGCTAAAGTAGATATCTGGCTTCAGCTTGAAGCGCGCATCGATTATCCCGTTCGACCACGTGACCTTCTCGATGTCGGCGGGTGCAATAAGAAAGCATGAGACGAAGTCCGTAGATGAGACGCTGTTGCGTCGATTGAGGTCGAGTATGTTCCAATTCGGATCTGGCGGCGATACGCCTGACATCTTGACCTCCAGTATAGAGTCAATTGCGAGCTGCGCGTTCGTTTCATACACGCGGGTAGACAATGTGAAATGAACGTCTGTGGAAAATGGGCAGTAAACGTCTTCCGTCAATGGGGGATATTCGTGCGGAATTGAGTCGAATGCGAACCCCAGACCCATGATGAGACCGAGCAAAACAGCTGGTGCAAACAGTAGGATGCGCTTGGACCGCGCTGTTGAGACCACGGCCTTCCAGTTGCGACGCCCGCGCTCGATGATGCGACCACGCTCCAAAAGCTTCGCCAGATGTGCGATGGTTCTTAGCACATTTGACTTTGCTGGACCGATGAATCGGCGAATTTGGTCGGCGCTCGAACGCGAGCTCACCCCCCAACCGTCTAGCTGGAAGGCGTCCACACGCCCGTCGCCGCGGTCTCACGGGCGTAGTCCGCGAAATCCTTCGGTTCGCGGCCCAGTGCACGCTGCACACCGTCGGCCAATTGCGCCTTGCTGCCGAGCACTTCGGTGAACAAGTGGTTCAGCAGCCAGATGAAGTCTTGCGGCGTCCCATACTCGGCCAGCATCGCGACGTAGTCGTCGATCGGCACCGACACGAAGCCGATGTCACGTCCGGCGGCCGCTGCAACCTCGGCCACGGCGTCGCCGAAGCTCAGCAGCCGCGGCCCGGTCAGCTCGTAGAGCTGTCCGACGTGGCGGTCCTCGGTCAGCGCCGCGACCACGACGTCGGCGATGTCGTCGGCGTCGACGAACGGCTCATGCGTGTCGCGGACCGGCAGCGAAACGCTGCCCGCGAGAACCTCGTCCAGCCAGGCGCCCTCGCTGAAGTTCTGCGCGAAGAACGCCGCCCGCACGATCGTCCACTCAAGTGGGCATGCCTTGACGATGTCCTCGGCGCGTTCGGCCTCGACTTCGTTGCGGCCAGAGAGCAGCACCAGCCGGCGAACGCCGGCCTGCGTGGCGAATTCGGTGAGTTGTCGGACCGCGTCGACCGAGCCGGGGACGGCGAGGTCCGGGTAGTACGTGATGTAGACCTTGTCGACGCCGGCGAGCGCGGGCGCCCAGGTCGCCGTGTTCTCCCAGTCGAACGGGATGTCGGCCGAGCGCGAACCGTGCCGGACGGGGATGCCGCGCGCTTCGAGTTGGTCTGCGACGCGCTTTCCGGTCTTGCCGGTGCTGCCGACGACGAGAATGGTGTTGGTGGTTGAGTTGTTCATGCCTCGAATTCAACGGGTCGAAAGTGAGACGATCCATAGTCGATCCGCTCGTTAACATGTCCGATCGTCTGGAAGGGGAGAACCGGCGATGGAGAAGATCTCGCTCACCGCACTCGCGCGCCAACACTTGGAAACGGCCCGGGCATCCAGTAGCGGTCGCAGCGCCCATACGGTGTACGGCGGCCATGAACACAGCCTGCGTCAGACCCTGATGGCGATGACGGCGGGTAGCACGATGGACGACCACGAAAGCCCGGGGGAGGCGACGCTGCAGGTGCTGCACGGACGGGTGCGGGTGACGAACTCGCAATCCGGCTGGGACGGATCGCCGGGCGACCACATCGTGTTGCCCCGCACCCGACACGGCCTGCACGCGGTGGAGGATTCGGTGGTGCTACTGACCGTCGCGAAAGCCGTTGGGCCGCATACCTAACGTGTCGTTGACCGCCTCGTTGCGACACTGTCGTGGTTGCGACAATGTCGCAGGGAGGTGGGCACTGACGGCATGCACCCCCGGTGGCTGGGAGCAGGCTACGAGTGCCTCAACACGTTGACGACGTTGCCCGACGGGTCGGCGAAGAAGAACCGTCGCACACCCCATTCCTCATCGCTGAGCGGGTGGACGATCTGCAAGCCCGCGTCGACCGCGGCCCGATAGGCGGCATCGACATCGTCGACCTCGATCGATACGGCCGGGTTCACCGGCGCCGTCGCGTCCTTGGTCATCAGGCTGACCTGATGACCAAGCTGGTCGTCAGCCAGCGTGACGATCCATCCGTGATTCATCACCTCGCGCAGCCCTAGCATCGCCACATACGCGTCACGTGACGCCGCCAGGTCTGACACGGTGAGCACCGGCATCACCCGTTTGACGGTCATATCGCCGGGCCCAGCAGATCGTCGGCGTCCTTGATCACATAGCCGTAGCCCTGCTCGGCAAGGAAGCGCTGCCGGTGCGCGGCGTATTCAGCGTCCAAACTGTCGCGTGACACCACCGAGTAGAACATCGCGCCACCGCCGTCGGCCTTGGGTCGCAGCAGCCGCCCCAGCCGCTGCGCCTCCTCCTGCCGTGACCCGAACGTCCCCGAAACCTGAACCGCCACATTGGCCTCCGGCAAATCGATGGAGAAGTTCGCGACCTTGGACACCACCAGCGTCGGGATCTCGCCGCGGCGGAACTCGTCGAAAAGGGCCTCCCGTTCGGCGGTCTTCGTCGACCCCTGAATCACCGGCGCGTTCAACTCCTGGCCGAGCTCGTCGAGCTGATCGAGGTAGGCGCCGATCACCAGGGTCTGGTCACCGGGATGGCGCTCCAGGATCGATTTGACCACTGCGATCTTGCTGTGCACCGTCGAGCACAGCTTGTAGCGCTCTTCGGGTTCGGCTGTGGCATAAAGCATTCGCTCGTTGTCGGTCATCGTCACCCGCACCTCGATGCATTCCGCGGGAGCGATCCAGCCCTGCGCCTCGATGTCCTTCCACGGCGCGTCGTAGCGCTTCGGGCCGATCAACGAGAACACGTCGCCCTCGCGGCCGTCCTCGCGAATCAGCGTGGCGGTCAGCCCGAGTCGCCGCCGCGACTGCAGGTCCGCGGTCATCCGGAACACCGGTGCGGGCAGCAGGTGCACCTCGTCGTAGATGATCAGGCCCCAGTCGCGGCTGTCGAACAGCTCCAAGTGCCGGTACTCACCCTTGGTGCGACGGGTGATCACCTGATAGGTGGCGATGGTGACCGGCCGGATTTCCTTTCTCTCCCCGGAGTATTCGCCGATCTCGTCCTCGGTCAGAGAGGTCCGGTTGATCAGTTCACGCTTCCACTGCCTGCCGGCCACGGTGTTGGTGACGAGGATCAGCGTGGTCGCGCCGGCCTTGGCCATCGCCGCGGCGCCGACGAGCGTCTTGCCCGCGCCGCATGGCAGCACCACCACACCCGAGCCGCCTTCCCAAAACGACTCTGTGGCCATCTCCTGGTAGTCGCGCAGATGCCAGCCGTCCTGCGCGAGGCTGATCGGATGCTTCTCGCCGTCGACGTAACCGGCCAGATCCTCTGCGGGCCAACAGATTTTGAGCAGCATCTGTTTGACGCGGCCGCGCTCGCTGTTGTGAACCATCACGGTGTCGTCGTCGATGCGGGCACCGAGCATCGGCGCGATCTTCTTGTTGCGCAGCACCTCCTCGAGCACCGCGCGGTCAAGGCTGACCAACGTCAGGCCGTGCACCGGGCTCTTCACCAGCTGCAGCCGGCCGTAGCGGGCCATCACATCGACGATGTCGACCAGCAGCGGCTGCGGCACCGCATAGCGGGAGAAGGAGACCAGTGCGTCGACCACCTGCTCGGCGTCGTGGCCGGCGGCGCGGGCGTTCCACAATGCCAGCGGGGTGATGCGGTAGGTGTGGATGTGCTCGGGTGCACGCTCCAGCTCGGCGAACGGAGCGATGGCTGCGCGCGCTGCGCCCGCTTGCTCGTGGTCGACTTCAAGCAGCACGGTTTTGTCGGACTGCACGATCAGGGGGCCGTCGGTCATTCTGTCCATTATCCCGGGTCGGCCGACACCACCGACGTGACGCGATGGATGGCGAACTCGCGCACCCGCCCGGACGCCGGATCGTAGGCGGTCAGCTGGCCGCCGCGGACGTTGATCGGCGCGACGACGCGCTGCGTGGCGACGCCCGCCGGGTCGACGTAGCCGATTACCACC
>DATFCF010001055.1:0-2657 GCA_035253445.1 Mycobacterium sp. | reverse complement strand
GACCATTCGGGTGCCGAAGGCTCCCATCCAACAAACCGGTCCGAACTGGTTGTACCGGTCGCGGGTGAAATCCGAGCCGAAGCGGATGTAGTCCAGAGTGTGCCCGAGCAGCGGCAGTCCTCGGTCGCCTTCGACCGGCTTGAGTCCGCTGCCCGACGGTGGCTCAGCGAGGTGGCGGGTCGGCCATTTGTGGCTGAAGCTGCGCAGTGCGTTCTCGATCCGTCGTGGCGCGGGGAGCATCACGACGGATGACACGCGTTCGCGCGCCTTGTCCAGCGGAGCGTGAATCAGATTGACCATGGGGTACCGTCCTTGACGTCTGTCGCCTAGTTGTCTAGGGCTTTGCGGGCGCGGTCTCGGTGGTTGCCGCCGGTTCACCGCTCCGATCTCGGGTGGGCGTGCAATCTGTTCGGCCCGCGTTCATACCACCAGTGGGACGTTGCAGGCGCTGATGACGCCGACCACCGGAAAAGGCCGGTATCTGATCGACAGCAGCTTGGTCGCGGTGAGCAGTGTTTGCGTGCGGGGATTGCTCTTCGGCGAGGAATTTCGCGGAAGTCGCAGACCAGGGGACTTCGATCGAAGCCTCTTGCCGGGGTTCGCCTGTTCGGACTGTAGCAAGGTGTTCTTCGGTGGCCAGCAAACAGTCTCGGAAACGTAGTATCCAGGTGACCCGCGATCCAAGGCCGTCGCAGTCCCGTCTTGGCTGCCCATCCCGAAGCGCTGTCACCTCGTACGTGACAGACGCGCGCGGTCCGGGACGGTGCCGAAGACCGGGCCGTACACCGCCAGGGTGCCGCCGTGCTCATGTGTTTCCCATGTCGTGGCGCATCCAGCGTCTCAAGGGTGGCGTTTCGCCAGCTTCGTGTCGAAGGCGGCGTATCGGAGTTACGGGGCGCAGACGCTCGGCGGACAAGGCTGAGGTCATCGATTCTCCCTGCGATGTGGGGTCTAACACACGTCTGGCCAGTCTCGACAGAATAGTAATCTTTGTCAATAGTGCGACATTGTCTCAATGTTTGTCGGAGGAGGAACTGCTAGATGTCAGTCGGCGCCGTGCAAGAGGACCGGAACACGATCAGGAGCAGGGCAACGCGCCCAAGCGGCAGCAGTAGGCTCGAGTCGGACCGATCTCCTCGACACGCCTCAAAGTAGGAATTATCTTGGGCAAGTGGAATATTCGCAGCAGATCCGAGAAGATTGTCGTGCTGGGCGAGCTGTTCGTGGCCGTCGGCGAGCGCGAATGCGGCGGCGAAATCCTCGGGGTCGCATCGGTAGACCGAACTCGAGGGGGTGTACGAGTCCGCAGGGCAGGGTCGACGAACCGGGGCGCCCGGATTCGGGCGGGGCGTCGGGCGATTCCCCTTCTCGGTGGTACCGACGGCTTCAGTGACGGGGCTGGATCTGGCGAGAAGCGCCGCCGCAAGCTCATAGGCGGCTGCTCCGGCTGGATGGTGAAGGCTCCGCGGTCGAGGTCGGTGTCGACGGAAGCGTGAGTGCTTTCGTTGCCGGGCTTGGACGCGGTGTAGGCACCTACGCGGTGTGGGCACCTATCAGTCGCATGTGTCCTGCCGTGGCAAGTGGGGAATGTTGAGCAGATAACCCCTGCGAAGCAGATGGGGCAGGACGGCACGGTCGGGGGCCAGGCGCCCAAGTTGACTACGAGGGTGCGTTCGATGTGTTCGACAGGTGCGGCGAACAGGGGCCGACGAAGGCGACGCCGACGAAGGCGACGCCGATGGTAACGTCGATTCCGCCGAACCGTTCGGCCGTCACGTCGGCGGCGGCCGTTATTGCTGCGTCATCGGTGACGCCAGCTTCGAAGACTACTGTGCGATCGCCGAGTTTGATTGCGAGGGTGCGCATTCTGTCCGCTTCCGGGCCGACGAGCGCGCCGTTCGCCCAAGTGGCATGCAGACGTCGGGGCGAGGGCTTCGCCGATTCCTCTGTCGGCTCCGGTGACGAAGAAGCTTGCTTGTGTGAGTGGTCGATGAGCGAGCCATGTGCGTTCAGTCCTTCGGGTCGGTTGGTTTGAGTTGGCCGGTCAGTGCGGGGCCAGGTATCGGCGGCAGAAGTCGCGTGCGGTGTCGGGGTCGTCGAGATCGACGATGGTCGTGGGAGTCAGCACGAACGACAGAATCAAGCGCACGGTCAGTTCGGCGACAATGAGTAGTTCGGCGCCGGTGCGGTCGTCGTCCAGGCTCTGCGCGAACTGTGCGGCGAGAAAGTCCGAGCATGTTCGAACGAATTCCCTGCCCTGCACGGTCAGATGGGGCAGAAGAGCTTCGGGTTCGCTTTCGAGCAGCCGATTGAGCAGCGTGTGACTGCGTAGGGCGGCGAGCGTGAAGACGAAGCCCTCGGTCAGCTTGTCTTCCGCACGGGGATATCGGTCGGCCTCACGCTGCAGGTCGGTGAGGAACTTTCCGAGCTCGCGCATTATGACCGCTTCGATCAGGTGCTGTTTGCTCGGAAATCTGCGGTACAGCGTGACGCGCGCGAGCCGTGAACGCCGTGTGATGTCTTCCACTGTCGACCGGTTGATCCCGAAGCAAGAAGGTCGCCGTGATCGGCACCGGCGCGAGTGCCGTGCAGATCATTCCCCGAATTAGTCAATACGGCCGCGCACGTGAAGGTTTTTCAGCGGACTCCGGGCTGGG
>DATFCF010001054.1:0-5651 GCA_035253445.1 Mycobacterium sp. | reverse complement strand
AGAACTCGGCGCTCATGCTGGGCATCGGACTGGCCGAGCTGACTTTCGTGGTGCAACGGCTGTCCGCCGAGACCTTCCGGACAGTGGAACTGTTCATCGTGCTGGGCGTGGTGTACCTCGTGCTGGTGCTGATCCTCAGTTCGTTCATGCATCTGCTCAGCCGTCGCTACGCATTGGGAGCTGGAGTCTGATGGACGACCTGACCTGGATCAAACCAACACTTGACCTCGTTGCCGAGGGCGCGCTGTGGACGGTAATCATCGGTGCCGTCTCCGTGGCGGTGTCAGTCATTTTCGGCGTCGCGTTTGGCGTGCTGCTATGCCTGCCCAAGGGGCGCTGGACCGACCTGGTGAGGTGGGGGCTGACGGCCTACCTGCAGCTGTTCCGCGGCCTGCCGGTATTGGTCACCCTGTTCATCGTTTTCTTCGTTTCGCCTTCCCTGGGACTGGAATTGGGATCAATCCCGGCAGCGATCGTCGGGCTCTCATTGTGGGGCAGCGCGAACGTGATGGAGGTTGTGCGCGGTGCTGTTCGATCAATTCCCAGGGCACAGTTCGAAGCCGCATCTGCGCTCGGGTTTGGGTGGACGGCAATCATGCGGCTGGTTGTCCTGCCACAGGCAATGCGACGAATGCTTCCCCCGATCGTCAACCTGACAGTGGACCTGATCCAGGCAACCACACTGGCCTCCCTGATCGGCGTCCTCGAGATCCTTCAAAGGGCACGCCAAGCGGTTGAGTACTACCAGCTGTCGTCCGGCGACGGGCACGCCACACCAGTTTTCGCCGCCGTGCTGGTGTTCTTCTTCCTCGTGTGCTACCCGCTGACGCTGCTGGCCGGGCGAATGGAGCGCCGCAAAACGGCTCGGCCACGGCAACGATTTCGCCAATCCTCAACGTCCGTAAGGGAACTCGAAGGCCAGCCTCTTGAGCAGGCTTGAGATCCGCAGACCGCGGACATAACTGACCCCGTAACGCCTGACGGACCGATCAGCCTAACCGCCAGCCGGACGCTTCATCGACGGCCGCGACGCGTTGCTGACCCATACCCTTTCCCGGCGGGATGCCTCCGCGTTCAAACTCCGCGAAATGCCTTGGGCGGCAACTCGCCCAAGGCTGGAACCAATCATAGTTTTCGCGCTTGTGTGCCGGAACGACCTGCAACGGAGCATGCCCGCGATATGTCTTCAATGGTCGTGGCGTAGCATCCGCGAGTTGAGTTCGCTCAGGTTCGCCAACCCATGTTCGCATACTCCAATAGGAGCGGGAGCGAGCAGCGCTTTCCCGACGCCCGTTGGAGTGCAACGGAAGCCGCTAGCCGGCGCTGCTGACACCTGGCACCGATGCATGGCCGCAAACAGAGATCCGGCCGACTTCGCGGACTCGAGCTGTGGCAGGTTCCGGCGAAAAGCTGGGCACGCAGCACTGTCGGGACTGTAGTTGTCGTGGCCGTACTTGCACGTATCCACGACAACTACAGTCTCGCCGCAAATGCGAAGAGCGGTGCGGAATCAACGACTCAGGACACTAGCTTGGAACCAGTCCATCTGAGAAGCATCCTGGGGCGACTGACATCATTGTTATCGATGCATCACGCGCGCTGTGCGCGAAGCCGACCACATCCAGATATCACCGGTCAGTGGCCCACGATTCCGACGGGGCTGTCGACCGCGTATCGCCATTCGCCGTCGGCCCCCCGGCGGGCCACCTCGACAGTGGTGCCTGACAGCGCCAAAGCAGACCCGTCCGGGGCTGTCCCCTCCAACGCCCAGTCCGCGTGCATGAGCGCCACACCGTCTATCTCGAAGACGACCGTCGGGCTCAGTACGAACGACTTGCTCGCGGCGGCCAGCAAGCCCGTGAGCTGCTCGCGAATCGCATCGAGTCCGACGGCACGCTCTCCGGACGGAGCCACAAACACCGCATTCGGCTCGTACAGAGCCACCAGTCCTTCGATGTCCTGAGCGCCGAACTTCTCCAAGAACGTCTCCTGAAGAGCCCGGGGAGTTGAGATGGGCATCAATTGGTCCTTTCCCGTCGGGACACATTTGTGAGCGCCGGCGGCAACCTTCGCCGCCACGCACCACATCGTCAGAATGCGGGTATTAGTCGCCGGACCTTGCCGGAAACCGACCCGCGACATCCATACTGTCGTGCAATACCCAGGAGAACTTGTCATGACGCGCACGGTTACTTGTCCATTGCGAACTCCGCGGATGGCAAATGTGACATCAGCACATATGGACGCTCTACTGGGCCACTCCACTCGTATCGCCAACGTGGAGGCAGCCGTCCGTGCTCCCATCGCGCGCCGCGGCGTGACACCGATCCCGAGGCTGTGCCGGCGTCGGCTACCCGGTAAGCACGCCTGAGAGACGCCTGGTTAGTCCCGTGCCTTATATCATCGAATTCCGTTGCGGTGAAGGGCGTGCCGCGTCTGCGCTGAATACGGCGACCAAGGTCGAGTAATGCTCCCGCGCAGCGCCGAAGGCGCCCAACGCGTCGTCCGCGAGACCGCGGTCGCGCTCCCCAAGGTCCTGGCCGACGCAAATGGCGAGCGCTGACGCGGCGAGGACCACGGGCTGCTCTGTCATTGCCCGCCCTCCAGGCTCTACGCCCAACGGTGACCGATAGGCGCACTGACGAGTTCAATAGCACCTGGCCGTACTTGACCGACCGAACATTCGGTATGTAACGTGACGGCCGTAACAGGAGGATGACTGTTATGGATACCGCGACCGGCTCGACAAACGGCTTCGACGACTGGGAGCAGAGCATCTGTCGCACGTTCGTGCCACTGCGGGCGCGCTGCTCGGGCGGCGCGAGCCACTTCAGTGGGGGTGTCGGCTCCGCCAGCATGGGATCAGTGGTGCTGGCTGACGTCTGCGCGTCGCATGCCGTAGTGGAGCGGACGCCTCGGCTGATCCGTCGCGACGACCCCGAGCTCTACAAGTTCGGCCTTCAGGTCAGCGGTGAGAGCATCGTCGAGCAAGACGGTCGGCAGGCCCATCTGCTCCCTGGCGATCTCGCTATCTACGACACCTCGCGGCCCTACCGCATTTCGTTCGCCGACGACTTCAGAATGACGGTCGCGATGTTCCCGCGCTCACTCGTGCGCCTGCCCGAAAAGGACATGGCCGCGCTGACCGCCGTACGGCTGGCGGGCGACACCGGACTGGCCTCCTTGATCGCCCCCCTGATGCGCGGACTGAGTGCGGAGCTCACCGCTACCCGACCAGTGATTGCGACACATCTCGGCGACGCCGTCGTGGACCTGGTGACCGCGGCGTTCGCGCAGCAGATGCAGCGGCCCCTTGAGGCGGACGCCCCAGGCACCCACCGTGCGCTCATTGCACAGGTCAGCAAGTTCATAGACGATCACCTCCGCGACCCCGACCTGAGCCCAAAGACCGTTGCGGACGTCCACTATGTGTCGGTCCGGCTCTTGCAGAAAGTGTTCATGGCGGAGGGCACCTCGGTGTCGACGCTGATCCGCACGCGGCGGCTCGAGAGGTGCAGGCGCGACCTCGCCGATCGCCACCAACAGCACCTGTCGATCGCCCACATCGGCCACCGGTGGGGCTTCCCCGACCCTGCATACTTCTCGCGACTATTCCGCAGCACTTACGGCGTCGCACCACGCGAGTTCCGCAATTCAACGAAGCCTGGCGTCGACACGACGAACAGCATGACGAGGTTGTCCCGGGTCTCATAGAAGTTGGAGTTGGAGGTCAGAGACCGCAAGCTGTGAGCAGCCGGCCGCAACAGCGGAATGCCGGCTCGCTACTCATTCACCAATTCGTCGACTTCTCCACCGTTACCGCCGCCATCGATCAATCATGTGTCTGACGGTCGCGAGCGCCGGCCCAGCGACTTGCGTAGACGCAGGCTGGCGGCGGCCGAACACACTGCGTCGGTGACCTTCTGGACCATCGGGCTGTTCAATTTCCAACACTGCCAATACAACGGCACATCAAGATGCACATCGGCGATCCGAACGAACGAGCCGTCCGTCACCGATGGTGCGGCGAGCTGCTCGGGATACATCCCCCAGCCCAGGCCCTCACGCACAGCCGCCCCGAATCCCTCCGCTGTCGGGACAAAGTGCACCGGTCGGGTGACGTTGCGACGAAACGCCTTGCGCACCAAATCATCCTGCAGCGCGTCGTCGCGATTCCACGCCAACGACGGCGCCCCGGCCACCGCATGCGCGGTAAACCCGTCCGGCAGATGCCGCTTCTTGTACGCCTTGCTGGCCACCGGCACATACCGCATCACCCCCAAGGGCTGCACCCGGCAGCCCGGCACCGGGTGCCGCTCCGTCGTCACCGCCCCCATCGCCACCCCCTCGCGCAGCAGCCGCGCCGAGTGGTCCTGATCCTCGATCCGGATGTCGAACAACACATCATCGAGCGCATCGAATACCCCGGTGAACCACGTCGCCATCGAATCAGCGTTGACTGCCAGCGCAATTCGCGACAGCGCCCCCTCACCACTACCCATCTCAGCAAGCGCCTCGGCCTCCAGCAGCGCGCTCTGCGCCGCCAGCCGCAGCAATGGAATGCCGGCAGCCGTTGCGGTGCACGGCTTTTCCCGAACCACCAGCACCTGGCCCACCCGCTGCTCGAGCGCCTTGATCCGCTGACTGATCGCCGACGGCGTCACATGCAACCGCGCCGCTGCCGCATCGAACGACCCGTGCTCGATCACCGCGGCGTACGCCGCCAACTGCTGACCGTCGATCGCCACATTAACGATGCTAATGCATACGAAGAATCCTTAGCTGTACTGATCGAACCCTGAACCCTAGCGTCGACGTCATGAGCTCGCCCCTTCTTGTCGGCTTCGTCGCCTCCCTCACGCTGATCGCCGCGATCGGCGCGCAGAACGCCTTCGTGCTGCGCCAGGGCATCCGCCGCGAGCACGTCCTGCCCGTCGTGGCCGTCTGCACCGCCTCCGACATCGTCCTGATCTCCGCCGGCATCGCCGGGTTCGGCACGCTCATCGATGCCCACCCCAATGTCGTCGACATCGCCAAAATCGGGGGCGCGGCGTTCCTCATCGGCTACGGCCTGCTCGCGGCCCGCCGCGCCTGGCGTCCGTCAGCGCTGACACCGTCGGAGTCCGCACCCGCCCGCCTGATCGAGGTCGTCATCACCTGCCTCGTGCTGACCTGGCTCAACCCACACGTCTACCTCGACACGGTGGTGCTGCTCGGCGCCCTGGCCAACGAGCATCGCGACGACCGATGGCTGTTCGGCATCGGCGCCGTCACCGCCAGTGCGGTCTGGTTTGTCAGCCTGGGACTAGGGGCACGTCGCCTCGCAGGCCTGTTCGCCACCCCGCTCACCTGGCGCATCCTCGACGGCCTGATTGCCGTCGCAATGATCGGACTCGGCCTTTCGCTAGCGTTCTCGTGACATATTTGACACATGGGGGTCACCGAGCCAGGCCTGGGTCTTCGAGATCGCAAGAAAATCAAGACGCGCGACACCATCCGGCGTGAAGCCATGCGGCTCGTCGAAGCGAACGGCTACGCCAACACCACTATCGAGCAGATCGCCGACGCCGCCGAGGTATCGCCAAGCACGTTCTTCAGGTACTTCCCGACCAAGGAAACCGCGCTGGTTACCAACGACCTCGATCGAGTGA
>DATFCF010001053.1:0-2630 GCA_035253445.1 Mycobacterium sp. | reverse complement strand
CGACTGGCCGCAGGCGTTGCGGGACAACGGATTCGACCCGGCCGCACCGTCGGCATGGATCGCCGAGGGTTTGCTCATCTACTTGCCGGCCACCGCCCAGCAGCAATTGTTCACCGGCATCGACGCGCTTGCGGCCTCCGGTAGCCATGCCGCCGTCGAGGAAGCGGTGCCCATGCCCGGGGAGGCCTTCGAAGCCAAGCGTGAAGAGGAGCGCGCTGCGGGCAACGACGACAAATTCTTCAACCTCGTCTACAACGAGCAGCACGAGCCCGCGGTGGCCTGGTTCGGCAACCGCGGCTGGCGTGCCGAGGCCACGACGCTGCCGGACTGTCTGCGCTCGGTTGGCCGCCCCGTACCCGCTCCCGACTCCGAAGCCGGCTCGATGACCAGCACCATCAGCCTGGTCAGCGCCATCAAGAGGTGACCGGGCTCACCCACTAGCCCAAGACTGTGCGTCTCGACAGTTAGCTTATGCAATGCTAACTTCAGCAAAAGTTAGCTTAGCCATACATAAGGAGACGCGCCGTGGGTTCTGACACGCTCGCGGCTTCGAACATGGGCGCGCCCCGGGTCGACCGCGATGTCGTCAGCCGGTTCGCCACGTGTTGTCGGGCACTGGGGCTGTCTGTACACGAACGCCAGCGGCCCGCCGACCTCGATGCCGCGCGCTCAGGATTCGAAGCGCTGACCCACGTTGCCCACGAGCAGTGCGACGCATGGACGGGGCTGGCCGCGGCCGGCGATGTGTCGCCACGGGTCGTCGAGTCGGTCTGGCGGACCTCGGGTACAGCGGGCGTGCTGCAACGCCAGGTCGAGCTGACCCCGGGTGCCTTGGGATTCAGTTATGACACCGGGCTGTATCTCCAGTTCCGGGCCACCGAACCGGACGACTTCCAATTAGCCTATGCGGCAAGCCTTTCCGAGGCTGGTGATCACGCGGGCGCTGACCGGCTGGTCGGTGAGCTGATCGACCGCCGACCCGGTTGGCTGCAGGCCCGTTGGCTGCGGGTAGCGATCTCCTACCGCACGCAACGGTGGTCGGACGCGGTGCGGCTGCTCACACCGGTTGTCAACGAGCCGTCGTTGGACGAGACCTTCACGCACGCCGCCCGCGTCACGTTGGGCATGTCGCTGGCAAGGCTGGGCATGTTCGCTCCCGCGTTGTCCTATCTGGAGGAACCGTCCGGCCCGGTGGCGGTGGCCACCGTCGACGCCGCATTCGCCAAGGCGCTGTGCCTGCGCGCGCAGGGCGAGGATGAGGACGCAAACGACATACTGCAGGACCTCTACGCTGCCAACCCCGAAAACGCACAGGTCGAAGAGGCGCTGTCGGACTCCACGTTCGGGCTGGTGACTACCACTGCGGCCCGCATCGACGCCCGCACGAACCCGTGGGACCCGAGCACCGAACCCAGCGAGTTCGACTTCGTCGATCCCGGTGCCAAGGAACGCAAGACTCACCTGCTCATCGAGGCCGAGGCGGAACTGGCCGAATTCATCGGCCTCGAAGAGGTCAAGTACCAGGTCGCAAGGCTGAAAAGCTCTGTCGCGATGGCGATTCGGCGCCAAGAGCGCGGCCTGACGGTGGCGCAGCGCACCAACCACCTGGTGTTCGCCGGCCCACCTGGCACCGGTAAGACGACGATCGCCCGTGTCGTCGCCAAGATCTACTGCGGACTCGGGTTGTTGAAGAAGGAGACCGTGCGGGAAGTCCACCGTGCCGACCTGATCGGCCAGCACATCGGCGAAACCGAAGCCAAGACCAACGCCATCATCGACAGCGCTCTCGATGGCGTGCTGTTCCTTGACGAGGCCTACGCGCTGGTGTCCACCGGAGCCAAGAACGACTTCGGCCTGGTGGCGATCGACACGCTACTGGCCCGGATGGAGAACGACCGCGATCGCTTGGTGGTCATCGTCGCCGGGTATCGCAAGGATCTGGACCATTTCCTGGACACCAACGAGGGTCTGCGCTCACGCTTCACGCGCAGCATCGACTTCCCGTCGTACTCCCCGCCAGAACTCGTCGAGATCGCGGTGCGGATGGCCGAGAAGCGCGACAGCTTCTTCGAGCAGGCCGCCCTCGCCGACATGGAAGGCCTGTTCGCGCACTTGGCCGAATCGACGATGCCGGACGCGGCAGGGGTACCGCGGCGCAGCCTGGACATCGCAGGCAACGGCCGGTTCGTCCGCAACCTCGTCGAGCGCTCCGAGGAAGAGCGCGAGTACCGGCTCGACCATTCGGACTCAGAGGATTTCACTGACGACGAGCTGATGACGATCACCGACGTCGACGTCCGCCACTCAGCCGCCCCGCTGCTGCGCGGCCTTGGCCTGTCGGTGCCTGCATGACGGCCCCGGACGACGACCGGCGCGCGTTCACGTCTCGAACGCCGGCCAACGAGAACCCGGAGCGGGTGCGATATCGCCGTGGCTTCGTCACGCGGCATCAAGTGTCGGGCTGGCGATTCGTCATGCGCCGCATCGCATCCGGCGTCGCACTGCACGACACCCGGATGCTGGTCGACCCGCTGCGCACGCAAACCCGCGCGGTGTTGGTCGGTGGGCTCATCCTGATCACCGGCCTGGCCGGCTGCTTCATCTTCTCGCTGATCCGCCCGGGCGGCGTG
>DATFCF010001052.1:0-2155 GCA_035253445.1 Mycobacterium sp. | reverse complement strand
TCAGTACAGCTACCTCAGCGTCGCGGCGCCGGTAGGCCAATCTGCCACCCGAGCTAGAGCCCGGGCCTGTCCATGCACGCAGATACGTCTGCGGAACGAAGTGCGGGCGCTTGATGACCACGGCCGTATAGTCTATCGAGTTCGACGGACCCACCGCGGTCCACAGTTCTCCAGTGAGTCGAATCATCGGCCTAACCTGGCCAAACGATGGATTAGTTCCGTAACACCAGGGTTCGATAGTTCTACCCTTAGCTCCACTTAACATCGTATGGCTTTGAACTTTGATGTAGCCCACTTGTCTGGTTCGCTGGAAGCTCGCCGCTCGGGCCGCTTGTCCTATCTCTGTCCTACGGCTGGCCGCGCGAACACCGCCGACGCGGCAGTCAGACGTTGGTCAGTCACTCGTCCGTAGACCGCTTGCGTCATCCGCTCGGTGTGGCCGTGCCAGGCGGCGACTACATCGGCGGCGACGCCCGCCGCGCGCATCCGTGAGATGTTCGAGTGCCGCAGCTTGCCGAGCGTGATCGCCTTGAGTCCGGCAGCCTGTCGCTGGACGGCGAACTCGCGGGAGTAGTCGCGCACCGGAAGCCACGTGCTGTCGATCCGCGACAACAGCAGGTCGTCGTCAGTCAGCGGTCGGCCGACGGCTAGGTGCTCACGCAGATGCACGGACCGCATCGTCCTAATCATCGCCAACTCGCGCGGCGGCAGCGGCAACTCGCGCGCCGACCTATCGGTCTTCGTCGGAACTATGGTGTCTTTGCCGTTGACATCGACGCGGGCTCGACGGATCCGCAGCGCGGCGGTGCCGAGGTCGATGTCGCACCATCGCAGCCCTCCGACTTCCTCGCGACGCAGCCCGAGGAGCGTGAGCGCAAAGCAGCCGCCGAGCCGATGCGCGGCGACGTGGTCGAGGAACTTGCCCATCTGATCGGGAGTCCAGATATCGGCGGCGTCGGTGGCGGTGATCGACTTCTGTTCTGGTGACTCGAGCTCGGCGGCGGGATCGTAGGTGAGCCAGCGCATCTTGCGGGCGTGAGCCATCACGGATTTCAGTCGGATGATGGCGCGCCGCTTGGTGGCTGGCGCAAGCGTATTGCCGTCCTTACCCTTCAAGGCGGCTGACCAGTCGGCAAGCGTTGCGGGGGTGAGTTTCTGCACTTGGACCGCGCCGAAGGCCCGGCGAGCGTAAGCCAGCGACTCCCGGTCAGCGCGAACGGTATTCGGCCCGATCGATGGGTTTGCTTCTCGTACGTTAAGCCAGTGATCGGCGACCTCATCGAAGGTTCGCGTCGACTTCGGCGCTCACGTCGACGAGCTCCACTGCTGGCGCTGCTCGGTCACCCAGTCGAGCGCAGCCTTCTTGGTGGCGAACACCCGGGTGGGCCTGACCTGTTTACCGGTCACAGGGTCGGTCCCGAGTGTCGGCCGCGCCCGCCAGCCAGCGCCGTTAGGCAGTCGCTAGATCGAGCTGTCGGTCCGTTCGCCGCGCGTCTGGGGCGGACGTGCAGATTGCGGGTCGTTCACTGGGGTTCTCCTTGGCTGCGACAGTTCTTGTTCTTGCTGCCGGTCTTCTGTCCGCAGCACATTGTCTTAGCCAAGCATGCCGCGCCTGCGGCGCTCATTCTCCCGGCGGTTGTCAGCGCTGTCGGGTCGAACCATCACCTGCTCGCCGTTGCGTACCAAAGTTCGAGATCGATTTGAGCAGTGACAGGCCACGGCGAGCGGTCAGTTTGATTATGCCGCAACAATCTGACGCAGTTCCGCGGTAACGACATAAACGCGCCCGCCAAGTCGTCTCGACGGCAGTTCGCCGGTTGCCACGAGCCGATAAGCCGAAGCGCGGCTGATCCCCAGCAGCACCGCGGCGCGGGGCACCGACAGCAGGAAGGGAAGATCATCGAAAGGACTAAGAGTCAAAGCTATTCACCTCCTCAGGGTCCACCCCGGCGGAGAGGTGGCCTGACCCCGATCGGTTGATCCATGGCTTATGAGAGTCTTGCGGCCCGCGACGTGGGCAGGAAGGCTCGACAAGATCATGGCGACGAGGAAACGGCACAGTCCCGAGCAGATTGTGCGCAAGCTGATGGCCGCCGACAGGCTGTTGGCCGAGGGCAAGGACACCGCGGCGGTGTGCCGCGAGCTGGGTGTCTCC
>DATFCF010001051.1:0-4795 GCA_035253445.1 Mycobacterium sp. | reverse complement strand
ACGCCGAAGCCGGGGAATTACAAAATCAGGCAACGGAAATGCTCGGCGAACGTGCCAAGTATTCCGCGGAAGTTTCGCCAGCCGGTGACACCGGGACCAGAGCCGTGTAGCAGCAGCAGCAGGGGAGCGCCGTCGCCGGCTTCGTGATAGCGCAGGACACCGTTGCCGGTAGACAATTCACGAAACGTGCCGTCGTAGGTCAACTCTTCTGCCATCGCCAATCCCGTCGCTGCCAAGTGGGCCAAGATTCAGATTGGCATCGCGGCCTTGCACAACACAAAAGGGGCACCCGTTATGAGGGTGCCCCTTGTGTTGGAAAGGTGTTACTTGACGTCGACGTACACGGTTTGCGACGTCACCGTCGTCTTGATCGAGCCGCCGCCGCGCGAGTCCGTGGTCTCGTGCGTCTGACCGGGCCGGACCGCAACGACGGTGGCCTGATCGAGCGGGGTATCGCCAATGCGGTTGACGATCACGTTGTAGCCCTGCTGTTCCAGCTGGCTGATGGTGTCCTGAGCGCTGCCAGGACCGGACGGTGCGGCGGCGGCCGGGGAGGCCAGGCCGATAACCGCGGCGGCCAGCCCGCCGGCAAGCACAGTGGCGAATCCGAACTTGTTCATGGGGGTGCCTTCTTCTTGTTTGTCTTCTTCTTCGAGCCGTCGCTCGAGATCATCGGTTCGGACGCTGCGTCTGATCTTGTAAACCAACGGGTCCAGCGGTTTAATTCCGTTGGCAGTTTTTGATTGACAAGTGGCAGTAACGCGTCTTCTCGAGGCGACGCGATGCTTGCCGGCTGGCATGATCGGTCGATGGTCCACCAGCTTTCCGCGACGCCGTCGACGGTGCACTGGGGCTACTTCGATCCGCGCCTGGAGCCGGTACTCACCGTCGCGTCAGGCGATTTGGTGGCGATCGAGGCTCTTACGCACCACGCCGGCGACGCGCCGGACCTGTTGATGGATCCGGGAATCGCAGACGTCTTCGATGCCGTGTCGGACCGCGGGCCGGGCCCCCATCTGCTCACCGGCCCCATCGCCGTCGAAGGGGCTCGTCCCGGGGACGTGCTGCAGGTCGACATTCTCGAGGCCACGCCGCGACTGCCGTACGGCTCCAACCTGGCTGCGCACTGGGGTCACCTGTACGGCGAGATTCCCGTCGAGCGAGTGACGATCTACGAACTCGACGCACAGGCACAGCTCGGTAGGGCGCTGTTCGGCTACGACTGGACGGCCACGCCGCTCGCCGACCAGCCGGGCACGATCGTCACGCCCGATGCCGATGCGCGCGAGCCGGCGCTGGCGGGCGTCGTCGTCCCACTGCGTCCCCATTTCGGCACCATGGGTGTCGCGCCCGCCAAACCGGAGCGGGTGTCCTCGGTGCCGCCCGGTGACCATGGTGGCAATGTCGACAACTGGCGCATCGGGGCCGGCGGACGGATGTACTACCCGATCCAGGTCGCCGGTGCGTTGCTGTCGATCGGCGACCCACACGTCTCCCAGGGCGACGGCGAGATCAGCGGCACCGCGCTGGAATCGTCGCTAAACGGCTTGCTGCGCCTGACGATTCGCCGTGATCTCCCGTTCAGCGTGCCCGTCCTGGAGACCGCGACCGAGCTACTGATCCACGGCTTCGGCGACACCCTCGACGATGCGATGAAAGCGGCGGCGCTGCGCACCCATCACATTCTTCAGAGCTACTTCGACCTCTCCCGCGCCGACGCCTATTCGTTCATGTCGGTCGCCGTGGACTTCACCGTCACTCAAGTCGTCGATCAGCGCAAAGGCGTGCACGGCCGCATCGACAAGCGCTGCTTCCTGCGCTGGATCGGAGTTCCTGCTTGAGCGACAACGGAATTCATGCGTTCACGTTCACCCCGGACGACGGCGTCCCACCGGCCGTTGCGCCGTTCGTCCATGCCACCTCCGCGGGCCAGACGCTGTATGTCACCGGCCAGATGCCAACCGATGTCACCGGCGCCGTGGTCGGCGACGACGTCGCCACACAGACCGACCAGGTGCTGCGCAACTTGGTGCGGGTGACCGAGTTGTGCGGTGGGGAACTGGCCGACGTCGTGGCGGTCCGCGCCTACCTGGTCGACTGGGAGGACTACCGCGCCTTCAACACCGCCTACGCGGCATGGTTTCCCGACCGGCTGCCGTCGCGCACCTGCGTCGGTGTCACCGGCCTCGCGGTCGGTGCCCGTGTCGAGATCGACTGGGTCTGCTGGCGCAGCGACGGCTGGAGGGCCACAATCGGATCATGAGCCCGCGGGGCTCCAGCGCCGTGGGTTGATCCGTCGAGGAGAACACCATGAGCGCCCTCTACACATTCACCCTCGCCGCAGCCGCCTGCTTCGGTGTCATCTGGCTGGCGGCGCAGAACATCCGCGTCATCAAGCAGTTCGAACGCGGTGTTGTCTACCGGTTCGGGCGGGTCCAACCCGGAGTCCGGCAACCAGGGCTGACAATGCTGATCCCGCTCGCTGATCGCCTCCAGAAGGTGAACATGCAGATCATCACGCTGCCGGTGCCCGCGCAGGACGGCATCACCCGCGACAACGTGACCGTGCGCGTCGACGCGGTCATCTATTTCAACGTGGAGGATCCGGTGCGCGCGGCCGTCGACGTGCAGGACTACATGTCGGCCGTCGGGCAGGTCGCGCAGACATCGCTGCGGTCCATCATCGGCAAGAGCAATCTGGACGATCTGCTGTCCAATCGCGAGCGGCTGAACCAGGGCCTCGAATTGTTGATCGACAGCCCCGCGCTGGGCTGGGGTATCCACATCGATCGTGTCGAGATCAAGGACGTGGTGCTGCCCGACTCGATGAAGCGGTCGATCGCCCGCCAGGCCGAGGCCGAGCGTGAGCGTCGCGCCCGTGTCATCACCGCCGACGGCGAACTGCAGGCGTCCGAAAAGCTTGCCCAGGCCGCCGGGGTGATGTCCGAGCAACCGGCGGCGCTGCAACTGCGTCTCCTGCAAACCGTCGTCGAGGTCGCGGCAGAGAAGAACTCCACACTGGTGCTGCCGTTCCCGGTCGAGCTGCTGCGATTCCTGGAACGGTCGACACCTGACGCGCCCGAGCGCGCGGACGAGGCGGCGACGTCACCGGCTTCCGACGGGAGCACGCCGGAACTGACGGCGCCGACGGTGCCCGACGACGTCCGTGGCATCGCACTCGAGGAACCGCTGGTGCGCCGCCGTCCGGGCCAGAAGACGTAGCGTGGGTGCGCCGCCACGTCCAATAAAGTCGATGGCGGCCCCGAAACGAAACGACATGATGCCCAACAACACAGACACCCGACCTCCACAAACCGGCGCCGAGGAGAAGGCCACCTTGGTGGGCTTCCTCGACTACCTGCGCCGCGCGATCGCCGCCAAGACCGAGGGGGTGCCGGAACCGCAGATCCGGACGCCGGGGGTGCCCTCGGGCACCAGCCTGCTCGGACTGGTCAAGCACCTGGCTTGCGTCGAGCGGTTCTACTTTCTTGGCGAGGACGTCGATGACTGGAAAGCCACTCTGCGCCCGACCTCCGAGGAAACGGTCGACGGTGTCCTCGCCGACTACCGGGAGGCCGTCCGGCGGGCCAACCAGGTCATCGAGGCGTGCACGGACTTATCCGAGCCCGCGCCCAAAGCCCCGCGACGGGGATCGGCGCCGTCGATGCGCTGGGTCCTTGTGCACATGATCGAGGAAACCGGGCGGCACGCGGGCCACGCCGACATCCTGCGCGAACAGATCGATGGTGCAGTCGGCCGCTGACTGGATGCGCTGTCTTTGGCGTGTCACCCGGATGTCAACCGGTTTTGGGGGATGATCGGTGCATGCCCGTCGACGCCGATGCGGTGAACCGCTGGTTCGACCAATACCTCGACGTGTTCGCGGCCTGCGCCCGCGGCGACCGGGAAATCCCTTCGCTGCTCGGCTATTACGGAGTCCCGCTGATCCTCACGACCGACGACGGTGTCACCGCGCTGATGACCGACGACGAAGCCGCAGCGGTGATGCAAAGCCAGATCGATGGCCTGCGGGCAATGGGTTATCACCACACCGTGGTACTGCATTCCCAAGTGATCGTGCTCAATTCGACCTCGGCTCTCTATCGCGGCACGATGTCGCGACGCAGCGCCGACGACTCCGAGATCGGTTGCCCGGCAATAACTTATCTGGTCACCGTCGACGACGCGGGCCCTCGGATCACGGTGCTGGCCGTTCAGGGGCAGTGAGGAGCTAAAGCGGGGCGCGTTCGGTTGGCGTTGCGGCGTCCAGTATCGCGGGTGTGGTGAGTTCGAGTGCGACAACCATCGACTCCAGTGCCCTGCCCCAGCTTTCGTAGTACGGTCGCACCGGGTCGTCGGCAATCTCGTCCATCAGCCGTCGGCGAAACGTGTCCCAAGGCAGGTCGAGGCCTTGGGTCAGCGCGACGGCGATCGCCACGGCGCGCGCCTGCCATGGCGCGTCGAACACGAGCTCGCCGTTGTGGCGGGGCAGCGAATCGTCGTCAAGCGGTTCGGGCGTCACAGCCGCTGCACCCCGATCATCGCGTCTCGGGTCACGAGGTCGGCGAGCTGCTCTTCCGAGAGATCGGCGGTGGCCTCGGGGCGCATCGGCAGGACGAGGTAGCGCGCCTCGGCGCTCGAGTCCCACACCCGTATCTCGATGTCGTCGCCAAGGTCGGTGCCCAGTTCGGCGAGCAGCTTGCGCGGTTCGCGCACGGCGCGGGCGCGGTAAGCCGGCGCCTTGTACCACTTGGGCGGCAAGCCGAGAATCGGCCACGGGTAGCAAGAGCACAAT
>DATFCF010001050.1:0-5935 GCA_035253445.1 Mycobacterium sp. | reverse complement strand
AGGGCCACACGCCCGCCGCTGAGCCCGGGACGAAGGACGACATCTAGGGCGGACCCATCGGAAACAGCTTTGGCCACCAACGCATTTGGATGCGGCAATTCGGCCAGCCGCGGGCCGTTGGTCCATTCGGACGGGCGCGGCCGCGACATCATGTCGGTGAGTGTGTGGCTTCGGCCGAAGCCGCCGAACCCCAACATTCCGTTCGCGTGCACCGATGCATCGTCGAACTTGAACATTCCGGGCTGAGCCGAGTCCTCGGAGAAGTGGAGTTGCTCGATCGCCGTCCGCCAGAGTTCGGCGTGCCACTGCATCTCACCGCATTCCCGCGCGAGCAGCATCGACGCTGCGAACGACTCGGCGTTCGTCTTGGCCCCTGTGCCCCAATCCGGGAGGGCGGCGCCCGCGGAGTTCGCCGTGCGGTACCGGCCCGTTTCGAGCCAGTCCCGCCGCAGGATCTCCCAGGTTCGCCAGGCCAGGTCCGGGCACAGCGGCGTGACGAGTGCTGCGACCGAAGCGGTGTTGGTGGGACCGGCGAGCAGTCGTACCGTGATGCCGAGCCCGGAGGTGGCAAAGGTGACCAGGTCACCGTCGGCGGAGGTGAACTCCTGGTTCATGGCCTCCTCGAGGCGTGCGGCGATGCGGTCCACGTGCTGGGTTCCGTTGAGCCCGTCGGTGACACCCACTCCGGCGGCCGCCACGGCGTTGCAGTAGGGAAAGACGAAACCGCGCTTGCGTGCCCGTCCGAACGGAGCGGGTTCACACGGCCACAGGCACAGGTCCTCCTGAAAGTTCCTGATCACGATGTCGTTGACGCGCTTGTGGCTGAAGGTGAATCGCTGTTCGGGCGACCACTCGAAGACCAACGCGTCGTCGCGATCGAAGCGGCGATCGCCGGTCGCCTGCCGGAACATCGCCAACTGAAGGTTGAGGTATCCCGAGAACATGATGTTCTGCGGCACGTCGATCGGATCGGCGCGGCGTTTGATGAAATCCCAGTTGCCGAGCACGTTCTGCCAGTACCAGTAGCCCCAGACGGCCTTCTGCTGCATGCGATCGAACAGCGCGACCTGCGCGTCGAGCAGCGGACCGGTCAGCGACGGCGCATGCGAATACCCGTAAGTGGACAGGGCCCAGCCGAGGGCATTCACCTGATAGCGGTATTGCTGCACGGGGCCAGGGCGTTCGGGGTCGAAGGTGTCCCAGCTGTCCGCGGGCTGCATCGCCACAGCCAGGAAGTATCGGAGTAATCGCAGCTGCTCGGGGGATGCTTCGGTGACTTCCGGTGCAGCAGCGGTGTTCTGCAGGGGTCTGATATCGGTTCGGGCCGATCGTTCGGTTGGTGCTTTGCGCCCGTCGAGGTAGTCCAGCCGTTCGCGGCCGATTCGGCGTGCGGCGCGGTACCGAAGTCGTTCGCGACCGAGCATCACGATCACGATGCCGATCGCCAGGCCCAACGCGGCCCAGGGAATCCACACCAGCGGGCCGGCCATGTCGCCGTGGGTGGAGACCAAGGCGGCGCTGACGGCGGCCGACGCGACAACGATCACCGGCAACGTGGTGAAGTCAGCTCGCCCGATGAGCCGAATACCGAAGGCCCAACCACACGCGATCAGCACCCCGAGGAAGCCGGCTACGTGACCCACAACCACCACGGCCGCGGGCGACCGGTCGACACCCACAACCAGTGCGGCGGCAACCACGACGCACACCGCTACGGCGACGATTCGGTATCGGCGCAGCGCCCAAGCGGCCGTGGCGACCTCCGCAGCGATCACCGCCGCATGACCGAGAACCATTCCGGTGCTGAAGGGATGGTGAAGCGGCGGAATGGCATAGAGCAGGCCGGCACCCGGAACGACGAGTCCGGCAGCAAACGCCCGCCACGCGCCCGACAGTCCGAGGACCTGCGGCAACACGGTGGCGGCTATCCAGAACACAATGACGCCGGACAGGCTGCGGCGTAGCCATCGGGTGGTGGTGGGCCCGCGAGAATGGATCGGCCACCGATAACCGGTGGCCACTGTTGGCGCCTGCGTGGTCATGACAACAGCCCGTTGCCGGCCGGTGAGAGCACGAGATGCGATGAGCTCGCAACCTCGACAGGCGGGCGGGCTACCGACTGCTCAGTGCCGGAACGACGAAACAGACGGAACAGACGTACGCCTCGAGGGCCCAGAAACGCAAGCCCGCACAGCAGAACACAACAGAACACAGTCTTACCTCGCATCCGCGATGCCCTCATCGCCTCAACAGTATGGCCATTCAGGTGTCCTACACCACAATCGCCTCCGGTGCCCGCACCGCGATCAGCCCGGACATCTGGAAACTCGCCGGCCCAAGGCCGACGAAACTGCGCGAGTATCTATCCGAAATCCCGTTCTGCGCGTAGCCGTGAGCGCCGCAGGACATCTTGGCGCGCCAACCCGTTGAGCCGAACCATCGGCGGACTGCGCTACGCGATACCGAATTCCTTGATCTTGCGGTAGATGGTCGCGCGTGACATCCCGAGCGCTTCGGCGGCGTCGGCCTTGCTGCCCCCGTTCTCCTGCAGGCTGCGCACGATGGCGTCGCGTTCGAGCGCCTCGAGCTGGGTGAGCCTGCGCCGGGCCAGTGACCGGCACTCGGCGGGAAGCTTCTCCGCACCGATGATTCCCGAGCGCTGTAAGGCCACCGTCTCGGCGAGAACTCTTCGCAGCTGCCCGACATTGCCGGGCCACGGCAGCTTGGCCAACTGCCGCATCGCGTCCGGGCCGAGGCGCACGTCGGCGCCACGAGTCAGTTCCCGCAATACCTGTGGCACGAGCTCTTCGAGATCCTCGATGCGGTGCCGCAGCGCGGGGACGGTGACGGTGTGGGTGAAGAACGGCAGCACCAGCATGTCCACCTGCGGCGACCGCGTCTCTGCGCCCATGGTGGCGGCGATCCACCCGCGCCCGGCTCGGGCCTGCAGGACAGCGGCGAGGGGCTCGAGTGCATCTTGAGGCAGTGCATCGACGTTGGCGATCACCACGGCGAAGTCGTTGCTGTCGGTCTCTGCCTCCACCTCGGCGATGAAATCCTCAGTGTCGGAGAACATCTCGCGGCGCAGCACGCGAACCGTGCGTTCGGGACTCACATGCTGGGCGACTGCCTGGCCCAGCCTGGTGCGTCCTGATCCGCGTTCCCCCTCGATCACAACCCAGTCGCGGTCGCGATAGCACCTCTCCACTTGCTGACAGCTGCGCCGCCACGAGCTGCTGCGGCCCGCAAGGCGTGGGATGGACTCGAGGGTGACGCCCCCGGCGGCGTGTTGGGCGGCACGCTGTACGTGTATGTGAAACACCACGCTGCCGCCACGGTCGTGCGTCGAAACTTGCTCTGCGGCAGAGAGTTTCGCGGTGCTACCACTCGGAAGGGCTGCGATGGCCGTGGTGCTCAGCGCGCTTTGTGTCATCTCCGCGGCGTGGTCGAGCAACGCCGCCTGGTCGCCGGCATCGAGCACCTGCCGCAGATACGGGTTCATCAGGACGACGTCTCCTCCGATAGCCAACACGCCTCCGGGATAGCGACGGCTCTGTGTGAGGTAGGCATCCAGCAGCGCGGTCTCGCTTTCATTCTTCAGCGTGCTGAGGCGGTCTTCGATCTGGCTTCCGGCGCTCTTGGCCAGTACGAACAGCAGGGGGTCGGATTGGCTCGCCCAGCAGGTCAGGTCGATGACACCGAGCACCCGCCGCGTGATCGGATCACGGATCGGCGAACCCGCGCAGGCCAGTTGGCCCAGCGTGCCGACGTAGTGCTCGCTACCCCTGATGAACGTCGGCCTGCCCGTCTCCACCGTGGTGCCGATGCCGTTGGTACCGGCGAACTCCTCGGCATAGCTGTACCCGCGTGCCAGCCGCACCTCGTCGAGCGAGCGCAGGATCGTCGAATCTGCGGCTACGCGCTCGAGTACCAGTCCGTCGGCCGAGGTCAGGATGACGCTCACCGCTTGCGACGCGAGATCATTGGCGATCCGGCGCAGCACGGGCGCCGCCGCGTGCACGAGCGGTGTGTCCGTGTCCGGCTCGCGCACATACGGCAGCTCCACCCGGTCGGGATGGACATGCAACGCCTTCGACCGTCGCCATGAATTCAGCACGCTGGACGCGACAAGATCGCTGTCGAGGACCCCTGCGGTGAGGAATTGCTCACGGGCCTGTCGCATGCCCACTGCGGTGTCGGTGTCTTCTGCCATCTGGCTGTCACCTCGGTCCTGAACGGCTCTTCCGCAGGGTAAGCCCTCATCGTGTGCCATGCGTCTCAAATTGAGACAACCGGGCGACGCAGAGCCGGTGTGACCTGCGTCTCAGACTGAGACAGTCACGTGCCCCGTCACAGGGTTGCATCTGTGTGCATCGTTCGCCGGCCGCCAGCTGACCGGCTCGTACACAGGAGGCGCACTTTGAGTAGGCAAAGCCTGACCAAGGCTCACGCGAAGATCACCGAACTGTCCTGGGACCCGACATTCGCAACGCCGGCGACCCGGTTCGGCACCGACTACACCTTCGAGAAGGCCCCGAAGAAGGATCCGCTCAAGCAGATCATGCGGTCCTACTTCCCGATGGAGGAGGAGAAGGACAACCGCGTCTACGGCGCCATGGACGGCGCCATCCGCGGCAACATGTTCCGGCAGGTGCAGCAGCGCTGGCTGGAATGGCAGAAGCTCTTCTTGTCCATCATCCCGTTCCCCGAGATCTCGGCCGCGCGCGCGATGCCGATGGCCATCGACGCCGTGCCGAATCCGGAGATCCACAACGGGCTGGCCGTCCAGATGATCGACGAGGTACGTCATTCGACGATCCAGATGAACCTCAAGAAGCTGTACATGAACAATTACATCGACCCGGCCGGCTTCGACATCACCGAGAAGGCGTTCGCCAACAACTACGCCGGCACCATCGGACGGCAGTTCGGCGAGGGGTTCATCACCGGTGACGCGATCACCGCGGCCAACATCTACCTGACCGTTGTCGCCGAAACCGCTTTCACGAATACGCTTTTCGTGGCCATGCCCGACGAGGCCGCGGCCAATGGAGATTACCTGCTGCCGACCGTGTTCCATTCGGTGCAGTCCGACGAGTCGCGCCACATCTCCAACGGGTACTCGATCCTGCTGATGGCACTTGCCGACGAGCGCAACCGGCCATTGCTGGAACGCGACCTGCGTTACGCGTGGTGGAACAACCACTGTGTGGTCGACGCCGCGATCGGCACCTTCATCGAGTACGGCACCAAGGACCGCCGCAAGGACCGCGAGAGCTACGCCGAGATGTGGCGCCGCTGGATCTACGACGACTACTACCGCAGCTACCTGCTGCCGCTGGAGAAGTACGGCCTGACCATCCCGCACGATCTGGTCGAGGAAGCTTGGAAGCGCATCGTCGACAAGCACTACGTGCACGAGGTGGCACGGTTCTTCGCCACGGGCTGGCCGGTCAACTACTGGCGCATCGACGCGATGACCGACAAGGACTTCGAGTGGTTCGAGGAGAAGTACCCCGGCTGGTACAACAAGTTCGGCCGCTGGTGGGAGGACTACAACAGGCTCGCCTACCCGGGCCGCAATAAGCCCATCGCCTTCGAGGACGTCGGCTACCAGTACCCGCACCGCTGCTGGACCTGCATGGTGCCCGCATTGATCCGCGAGGACATGATCGTCGACAAGGTCGACGGCCAATGGCGCACTTACTGCTCGGAGACCTGCCACTGGACCGACGCGGTCGCGTTCCGTGGAGAGTACGAGGGTAGGCCGACGCCAAACATGGGACGGCTCACCGGGTTCCGCGAATGGGAGACGCTGCACCACGGCAAGGATCTCGCCGACATCGTCAGCGACCTCGGCTATGTCCGCGACGACGGGAAGACGCTGATCGGCCAGCCGCATCTCGATCTCGACGATCCGAAGAAGATGTGGACC
>DATFCF010001049.1:0-13135 GCA_035253445.1 Mycobacterium sp. | reverse complement strand
CCGTCGACACCGACGAGGACGACGTGGCGCTCATGCAGTTGACGTCCGGGTCGACCGGTTCACCCAAAGCCGTCCAGATCTCGCACCGCAATTTCGTCGCGAATGCCGAGGCGATGGTCGTCGGCTGCGACTTCGACGTCGACAACGACGTGATCGTGAGCTGGCTGCCGTGCTTCCACGACATGGGCATGACCGGCTATCTGACGGTGCCCATGTACTACGGCGGCGAACTCGTCAAGATCACGCCGATGGATTTTCTGCGCGATATTTTGTTGTGGGCCAAGCTGATTGACAAATACCAGGGCACCATGACAGCCGCGCCGAACTTCGCCTACAACCTGTTCGCCAAGCGGTTACGCCGCCAGGCCACACCCGGCGAGTTCGACCTGTCGTCGCTGCGGTGGGCGTTGTCCGGCGCCGAGCAGGTCGACCCTCTCGACGTCGAGGATCTGTGCGATGCGGGAGCGCCGTTCGGGCTGCGGCCCGAGGCGATCATCCCGGCCTACGGCATGGCCGAGACGACGGTGGCGGTGTCGTTCTCCGAGTGCGGCGGCGGCATGGTCGTCGACGAGGTGGACGCCGACCTGCTGGCGGTCCTGCATCGCGCCGTCCCGGCGTCAAAGGGTCACACCCGGCGGCTGGTATCGCTCGGCCAGCCGCTGAACGGCCTCGAGGTGCGCGTCATCGACGAGGACGGCAGCCTGCTGCCTGCGCGCGGTGTCGGCGTGATCGAGGTGCGCGGCGAACCGGTGACCAGGGGCTACACCACGGCGGCCGGCTTCATTCCCGCGCAGGACGAGCGGGGTTGGTACGACACCGGCGACCTGGGCTATCTCACCGAGACGGGGAACGTGGTGGTGTGCGGCCGGCTCAAGGACGTGATCATCATGGCGGGCCGCAACATCTATCCGACCGACATCGAGCGCGCAGCCTGCCGCGTCGTAGGGGTTCGTCCCGGCTGTGCGGTGGCGGTGCGGCTCGACGCCGGACACTCGCGGGAGAGTTTCGCAGTAGCCGTGGAATCCAAGGAGTTTCAAGATCGCGCCGAGGTGCGCCGCATCCAGCATCAGGTGGCACACGAGGTGTTCGCCGAGGTCGATGTCCGGCCCCACAATGTGGTCGTGCTCCAGCCGGGCATGATTCCCAAGACTCCGTCGGGCAAGCTGCGCCGCGCCCACGCGCTCGCCCTGGTGAATTGACGGTCGAGAGCGGCATTTCCCGCCCGGTGGCAGGTAGATTGATCGCTCACCATGGCCGAGTACGACGCGCAGCCCGGTCGCCCGACGCCACCGGCTCCAGAGCAGCCCCCGGGCGGGCGGAGGCCGACGAGGTAGATCTCATTGCCGGGCTCAGCGGAGTGGCCAGGATCGTGGCGGGTGGTCGCCGCGTCGTCGACCTGCTCGGTGACGTAGCGGAGTTCGCGGTTCAGGCGATTCCCGGTGTCGACGGTGCCGGCGTCACCGCGATCGAACTGTCCGGAGGCACACCGCGCGTCCAAGCCTGGGCCGTGACAACCGATTTCGTCCGCGAGATCGACACGGTCCAGTACGAGGAGCTCAACGAGGGGCCATGCCTCACATGCACGGCGTCGTTGCGGCCCACGGTCAGCGGATCACTCGGCAGTGACGGTCGCTGGCCGCATTTCGGTGGACGTGTCGCGCGCATGGGGGTGCACTCGGCGCTGTCCCTGCCGCTGGTCGTCGACGATCAGGTCGTCGGCGCGATCAGTGCGTACGCCCGCGCCCGAGACGCATTCGGCGAGCACGCCGTGCAGTTGGGTTCACAGTTCGCCGCGTCCGCAGCGGTGTCGGTGTACAACGCGCAGCTGCTGACCAGGGCCCAGGAGCGGACGAACCAGCTGCAGCGTGCGTTGGGCAGCCGGGCGGTCATCGATCAGGCAATCGGCATCATCCGCAGCCGGTCCGGCGGCACAGCCGAGGAGGCCTTCGAGCGGCTTACCCGGATCAGCCAGACCGAGAACACCAAGCTGCACGCGGTGGCCGAGCGGCTGGTTGAGGAAGCGGTCCGGCGCGCACGTGCGCGCCACAGTTAGCCCTGAGACTGTTGCGCAGCGAATTCGGAAAGCGAGGCCAACAGCGCCGGGCGGGAATGGCGATCTGTCATGAGCTGGCGGGCCACCTCCGTGAGGTGCTCGCCACGGGTGCGCGCGTAGGTCCTCAAGAGCTGGAATGCCTGTTCGACGGACACGTCGAGGCTCTCGCGCAGAAACCCCTTGGCCTGCTCGACCAGGACGCGGCGCATGAGCGCGGAGCGCAGTGGCGGCATGACGGTCGACGGCGTGGGGGCGTCTTCCTGAAGGATCGCGACGGACGCGACGTGGGCCAGGGTTTGGCCGACGAGAAGGTCGGCGTCGTTGAGTTCGCCGGCACGGGTGCCGAACAGGCCGAGTGCGCCAAGGACGACGCCCGCCGCGCGCATCGGGACGGCATGCACGGAGGCGAAGCCGGCATCCAGCGCGGCCGGGACGAACCGGGGCCAGCGCTCGGTCGCGGTGGTCAGGTCGGCGACGGAGACCGGCTGGCCGGTGGCATAGCAGTCCACGCAGGGGCCTTGGTCGGCCTGCAATTGGAACAGCTCCAAGTCGCGGGCTTGCTCGGAGGTCGCGGCCAGCAAGCGGAGCTGCTGGAGCGGGTCGGCCAGCAGAATCCCCGCGGATTCGATGTCGAGGAGTTGGGCGCAGCGCTCGGTGAGCTCGGTGAGCAGGTCGACGACGTCAAAGTCGACAAGCAGGCTGTCGACCAGCGACACGACGGCCTCCAGCACACGGGTTTCACGAGGGGTTTCGGTCATCTCGCACTCCGTCCTGGTGGTTCGGTAATGAGGCGCATCAGTCGCCCTCCAGCCTCAGCCGCCGGTCGAGGATGTCGCGGGCGACGTCGGTGGAGCTGCGGCCGGTGGCGTAGGCGTGGGCGCGCAGTCGCACGAGGGCCTCGGCCGGTTCGACGCCGAGTTGTGCGACGAGCATGCCGGTGGCCTGGCTGACCTCGGCACGCGACAGCGAGTGAAGTTCGGCCCACGCGTTGCTGTTGGGGTCGTTGGCGGCGGCCTGGAGGTCGGCGTTCAACAGGTCGAGCAGCGGGATGCCTGCGAGTTCGGCGGCGACGATGGCGCCGGTGAAAACCTCGCTTGCCAGGTGGCCGGGTTGAGCGCGGAACAGGTCGAGGGCGCCGACGTGTTCGCCGGCCACCAGCAGCGGCATCGCGAACACGCCGCGGATCTCATGGGAGAGTAAGGCGGGGCCGTAGACGGGCCAGCGAGCGTCCTTGGGGTCCGCCAGATCGGCCACGAGAATGGGCCTGCGATACGTGACCGAGTCCAGGCAGGGTCCTTCCCCCAGGGTGAACTGAAGTTCGTCGTACGTCCGCGCGGACCCGCTGCTGGATCCGAGCGTTCCGCTGTTGGCGCCGTCGAAGACCAGCGATATGGCCGCGGCGTCAACGTCGAAGAGCAGTACGCATGCCTCGCACAGACGATCGGCGGCCTCTACCCCTCGCCGGCCATCGACTGCGGCTAGCAGCTGCTCGTGGATCGCCACATCTAGCCGAACAGGAGCCGGGCAGCTGTGGCAGTGCCCCTAGCTGGGGGGGTCATTTTTCCACCATTCCCTAGTTGAGCCGGTATTTCGACCCCGGACCGCGGTAAGGCATGGTCCTGCGTTCGCCTCCGCGCGACATTGTCGCTGACATGATGGTCGGGTGACCGACGTCCGGGGCCGCGTATGGCGTGGCGGCAAGCCGCAGGACGATTTCGTCTTCTCCGCGATCTCGGACTATCTCGTCGAAGACGAGACCCTGGTGTGGTGCGACATCTACGACCCTGATCACGCCACCCTCAAAGAGCTTGCACAGGAATTGGGGCTCAACACGTGGGCGGTGGAGGACGCCGTCGCCGAAGCCGAACGCACCAAGGCCGTGGTCTACCGCACGCACACCTTCTTCACGGTGTACGCGGTCTCCACTACGGAGAACTCCGAATCGACGCTGGCAACGCACCGCATTTCCGGGTTCGTATTGCCGCGGGGACTGATCACGGTGCGGTTGTCGCCGCACTTCGACATCGACGCGGTGTCGCAACGCTTCGACGAGTTGGGTGGCCAGGAGTACGGCGTTGGCGCGTTGGTGCACGGTCTGCTCGACGTGGTCGTCGACGGTCATTTCGAGGCGGTGCAGGCGCTCGACGACGATATCGAGGGTGTCGAGGACGACTTGTTCGCCGACAACAGCCCCCGAAGTGGTCTGCAGCGGCGGACTTTCCGCTTGCGCAAAGATCTGGTCGAGCTGCGCCGGGTGGTGTTGCCGATGCGTGAGGTCGTCAACTCGATCCAGCACCGCAGGCTCGACGCCAAGACCGCACCGGAACTCGATCCGCTGTACGCCGATCTCTACGACCACGTGCTGCGGGTATCTGAATGGACGGAATCGTTGCGGGACATGATCACAACGGTGTTCGAGACGAACCTGTCGCTGCAGGACGCCCGGCTGAACGTAGTGATGAAGAAGCTCACCGGGTGGGCGGCCATCATCGCGGTGCCGACGGCCATCACCGGCTTCTACGGGCAGAACGTCGTGTATCCCGGCATCGAAACCGTCGGCGGATT
This sequence comes from Mycobacterium sp., assembly GCA_035253445.1. Classification (GTDB taxonomy): domain Bacteria; phylum Actinomycetota; class Actinomycetes; order Mycobacteriales; family Mycobacteriaceae; genus Mycobacterium. Next base: position 8,517 of record DATFCF010001049.1, on the reverse strand, counting down.
CGTGACGAGCACGGCGATCATCGTGCTGCTTGTTCTGTTGCTGTACGTGATGTTCAAACGGCGAGACTGGTTGTAGCGCAGCGGGTTCAGGTGAACCTGATTTCCTCCACGCTCTCAAGAGGTTGCGGTCCGACGACTTCTTGTTCCCTGAACGGATCCAGGTCCGCGAGACCGTTGAACGACAGCCCCGCCCTTCGCTCGATCCACGAGATCCGTCGCTGAAACGTCTTGAACTTGCCGAACACGAACTCGGGCCGTGCTGCTTCCTGTTCGGGTGGCATCGGGTTGGTCATCGAATAGCCCGTCGCACACAACTCTCCGGTGTCGTCATGAATGAAGACGATGACCTTCCAATACGCCTTGGGTATCGCGACGTTGTAGTGCACAGGATCGTCGGCCTCGAAGAAGGGCCCAGTGAACACCGAGATCTTGATGTCGTTTTCCTTGGCGTTGTCGAGGGCATAGTCCTCCAGCGACAGCCACACGCCTGCGTTGAACGGTTGCAACTGTGGGCAGGCGTTGGTCACGTGCATGGAATCGCCGTTGCCCCGCTTGGCCTCCATGCGGGTGCCCCATATCGGGTCCTCGCGCCGGGTCATGTGGCCGCGGGCGAATCTCGGGAAATTGCCGTAGCACTCGTCCTCGATCTGGGCGTCGCGGTCGATGCGACTATCGGACCGCCATCCCGGCCGCGGATCGCGGCGCTCCTGCGTCCCGTCGATGTTGACGGCGCTGAAGTAGCACAGCTTCCGGCTCTGGCTCATGACGACCGAGAAATGCTCGTAGCGCAGCACGGACTCGGGCGAGCCGTCTGAGTTCTCGAAGGTCAGGACGTCGGAGTCCTCGCGCACCGTGGGCAACGGGACGGTGAACTCCTCACCGAGGAATACCTCGACGTAGCCCTTGCGGTTCGCATAGCTGGACGGCGGTGCTTCAGGGGCGAAGGTCTCACCCTCGGTTGTGGGTGTAATGCCCTGTGCCGGAGCGGAGTCCGGGTACGGAGCGCCCAGGTCGACGGTGACGCGGAGCGGAACGACATAGGTGGTCGCGTTCGACGACTGTGTCGCGACGTCACTGCCGACAGCCGGGCGCGGCGCATCGTGCTGCGGACGCGGCGGGCGGGTGGGCGTCTGTATCGGTGTGCCCCGCAGCACCTGGTCGAGCCTTTCGGAGATCACGGGACCGGGCACGGCGTAGTTGGCGGTGAGGAAATTGCCTGCGAAATGCAATCCCACTGCCTGGCCGGTCTTGAGCGAGAACACAACCGAGCCCGAATTGCCGCCGAGCGTTGTGCAGTCGTGATGAAAAGCGCCGTCCTCGAACTTGATCACCTCGCCAGGGGCGAGCCGTTTCTTGTCGTACTTCCGACCGTAGATGCGGTCCATCAACGCGATGTCGGGGAACAGCCCGTCGCGCGCCGGGTAGCCGATGGTGGCGATGTACTCGTCGCTGCGGGGCGCCGACAGAACAATCGGCTGCGCCAAGGCGGAGTTTGCGTTCGGCTCGACATGCAGGAAGGCGATATCGGGGCCGTCGAGACCCTCGATGTGCAGGATGTCGTCGAGGACGAAGGTCAGTTCGCGATTACTGCCGAACTCCTCGACGAAGTCGATGGAGGCCACCATCTGCGGCTCGTCTGTCCATGCCTGCTTGAATACGAAGTTGCGACCCGCGCGGACGGCGAACAGCTCCGCGACATGACGATTGGTCACCACCACATCGGGTTTGATGAGCCAACCGGTACCGACCCACGAGTAATCCGGATGACCTTCGACCTCGATGCGCCCGGTCGCGCGGGCAGCGCGGACCAAGACCTCGGCGGCACCCAGAAGGCGTTCTCGCCAGACCTCGCTCTCGGCGTCGGAAAAGGTCAGTTGCGCTTGATCGTTCTTTATTTCCAGCACGGGACGCAGGGTTTCGCGGACCACGGACTCGACCGTGGCCGTGGCCATGGTCTCGGGCATCAGCCCTCGGACTTCTCCCCGCTCGAGTGCTTCCTCGCGGGCCAGGCCGACGACGCGCTCGTCGGTGCGCTTGCCGCGGACCTCATTTGCGAGGTCGGGGTCGCGCGCTTCGATATCCGCATTCAACTCACGCATGCGATCCGCAAGGCTGCTCATGTTGACGAGTGTGATCGCGATGCCGTTGCACAGGCGAAGTTTTGCCGAGATTGCGCGCCAATTGGCCATATCTCACGTCCGTGATTTTCCGGCTGTTTACCAGCAGGTGTCTAGACGGCGACCGGGGTGTGTGACCGGACGAGTTCGTCGGCGAGCCGGTAGTCGTCCTCGGCATTGAGGCACAAGACGCCGACGACCTCGCCTCCTGCAGCGTAGGTGACGGTGAAGCCGTCTCGATGCTCGACGAGCTTGCTGTCCTCGAATCCCGTTCCCCAGCCGCGATACTTCAGTACGGATTCGCCTATGGTGCAGGAGAACCCGGGCACCTTGTTCCACGCGGCCGGGGTACCCGCGGCGTTCAGGCCGGCGACGAGTCCCTGCTGGGCGGCGTCGCGCCAGTGCTCAGCGGGGACGCGCCGTCGCGCGGTGACGTTGTAGGCCAACGCATCGTCGCCTGCGGCGTAGACGTTTCGCGCCGAGGTGTGCATGTGCTCGTCGACGACGATGCGACCGTCACGCGTTTCGAGTCCGGCATCCGTTGCGAGCGTGATGTCGGGACGCACGCCCGTGGCGCAGAAAACGAGGTCGGCCTCGACGCGTCCGCTATCCACAGTGACGCCGACGTCGTCGAGGGCAGTGACCGTTGTCGATCCGATGAAGCGAACACCGTTGCGCGACATCAGCTTTGCGACGCGCTCGCCGACGTCATCGCCGAATCTGCGCTGCAGAGGAACCGGCTCGGCGGCCACCATGGTGGTGGTCACGCCGCGCTGCGCGAGGCAGGCGGCCGCCTCGCAGCCGATCAAGCCGGCACCCACAACGACCGCGGTATCAGCGTAGCGAGCGGCCATCTTCAGGACGACGGCATCGGCGAATGACCGTAGGCTCAACGCGGATTCGCCGCCAGGAACACGCAGCGGGACGGGCTTGGCGCCGCACGCCAGCACCAGGTGCCAGTACCCGAAGCGGCGGCCGCCCGCGGTGACGACTTCCTGGTTGGCCACGTCGATGTGGTCGACGGTGATACCGCGAACGAGCTCAACGTTGTTGCGGACGAACCAGCCGGGGCTATGCAGTTCGAGCTTGACCTCGCGGCCGCAGAGGAAGTCCTTGCTCAGCGGAGGCTTGGCGTACGGAAGGGCTGGGTCGGCGGTGAGTATGCGCACGGGGATATGCGGGTGCTTGCCGCGGAATGTCTCCGCCGCACTCAACCCAGCCGGACCGCTGCCGATGGCGATGAAACCCGGTGCCACCACACTTTCTGGATACCACTTCGGAGGCGCTGCCACGCTCGTCGTCATGGATTGGTCATAGTCCCCAGACGAGGCAGAAAAGGTGGCCCGCCGGGAAGTTTTCCCATGATGAAGCCGGAATTTCCCGCAATCCTGGCGGCGCAAACGGCCACCGGTGTGGGAGCATCGGCGCATGCAGCCACAGGACGACCCCGAGGCCCGGATCAGGGATCTCGAGCGCCCGCTCGCCGATGTCGCCCGCACGTCCGAACTCGGTACAAGCGAATACCCCAGCGGTGCCGACTACAACACCGGCGCCTACATGCCTCCACCGGTACAAACATACGGCGCCTCGCCCTACATGGGCACACCGCCGAAGCCGAAGTCGGGCTTCAGCGCGTGGTGGCTGTTCGCGGGGATTGCAGTTGTGTTGATCTTCATCGCCGGTGGCGTCGTCATCTTCAGCGCCACCATGTTCAAGCTGGACTCCGACACTCGACCGCCGATTGAAATCCCCGAGGTGGCCGGCGGCGGAGGAGAAGTCGACAAGGCCCCGAGTGAACAGCCTGGCGCGCCGGGCGCGCCGGGCACTCCGGGCCGCGAAACCATCGTCGAAGCCCCAAGTGCGAAACCAGTCGTTCCACCGTCGGGTGAGCCGCTCACCATCGCGGGCATCGAGAAGAACGAGACGATCGCCTGCGACGACAGGGCGCTGATCCTCAACGGCATCCGCAACACGATCACGATCACGGGTCACTGCGCGACTCTGACCGTGCAGGGCATAGAGAATGTCGTCACCGTCGACTCCACCGACGTCGTCAAGGTCTCGGGCATCGACAATCGGGTCATCTACCTGTCCGGGGAGCCGGATATCGACAACTCGGGTGCCGACAACGTCGTCTCCCGGGGCTGAACGCTCAGCCCCGGACGGAGTCCCACGAGAGTATCCGCGCGGGATCATGGTGCGGTACAAGTAACTCCACGTCGGCTCGCCGTATGGTCAGCTCCTCGATTCGAGCGTCGTCGCGGTTAGACGGTGGCCGCCGGCGGTGGGCCGATCTCGTCGTCCAGCCGGTGGACCACCCGCTCGAACTCGTCGACCAACCAGCCATCGGTGCGACGCCGGTACACGTCCAGCAGCGAGTGGTAGTACCACAGATGGTCGTGCGGATCGTCGGTGCTGAACCGCTGCCACACCGTCGGCCCGTACCGGCGCAGGTCCCGAAGGATGGCGCGAGCGTTGTCGAGTTTGTCGGCCAGCGACACAACGATGGTCCTGTCCGAAGTCTTGTCGAGGTGCGCGATGTAGTTCTCTTTTCGTTGCCGCCACGGCGGCTTCGGGGTGACCACGGTGTCGCTGCATTCCTCGACGATCGTGGCGACGTCCTTGCCGAATCGTTGCTCGATCTCGCGGAGGGTCGCTTCGCCGCCTTGGTCTTCGGCGGCATCGTGCAGGAGCGCGGCGATCGCCGCCGTCTCGTCGCCGTCCGCCTCGATCACCAGGCCCGCAACCGACAACAGGTGGCCGACATAGGGAACGTCGCTGGCCTTGCGGGTCTGGGTGTTGTGCAACTCGGCCGCGTAGCCGAGCGCGTCCTGAAACTTGGCGCCCAGGCGGGGTGACGTCGTCTCGGTCATGTAGGCCTCGCTTTCTGCGGTAGCACCGGTCATACCGCTTTCGGGCTTCTTACGGTTCGGTTTGACTGGTCCGCAAGTGTGGTAGTCCGTCACGAGGAGGCCGTCGTGATGCGAGTAGCAGCTGTTCTCACGCTCGCGGTCACCGTCGCACTGCACACCGCGGGAGCTGTCGCCACTGTCGCCGCGCAACCCGGCGCGACGCAAACCATCACCGTCGTGGCCGTTTCGAACGGCGAGCCGGTCAACGGCTACCACGTTATCAATCGGCAGCCCTCGCCCAACCTCTCATCGTGCCCGGGCCCTTCGCCGGCGGCGGTGGGTAGCGACATATACGCCTGTCAGCCGAATCAGGCTCTCGCCCAAGTGTGTTGGCCTGGACCAGCTTCCGTGCTATGCCTGGTGGATCCGTGGAGCAAGGAACTTCGGCGTTTCGCGGCGCCCGGCGCACTCGCGGCGGTGAGCCCTCCGCCGACGCCGACGCCGCTGGCGGTGGTTCTCGACGACGGGACCAGCTGCGTGTTGGCCGGTGGTGTCGACTGGGGCGGCCGGCGGGACGGCCTGACTCCCGCGTATGTATGCGACCCGAGGGTCATCTCACGGGGTGTCCTCGTCGATCCGGGCCAGGACCCGACGTCGGCGATCGACCGGTCGCGGCCGCTGTGGACGGTGCGGGTCGGTCAGCTAGGGCCGCGCGGGACGTCGTTCGAGCCGCCGCGGCAACACACGGTGACGACGGCGTGGTTCGCGGGCAACTGAGCTTCTCGGCGGCGTTGGCGCTGTTTGTGCCCGGCTCCGAGCGACAGCGCTACTGAAAGCCTTGGGGCACTATGCAATTAGCCACACTGTCGCGCAGAGGTGGGCAATTTCCTCAGTGGTCGACGGAGTGGCAGATGTGACACAAGTGACGCAGAGGCATGGCTGGCTCCTCAAACTGTTCGCCCGATAACAGCGCGACGCCCTATCGTGGCCACTGATGGCACTGCACCTGCACCGTGCCGAGCGCACCGACCTGCTCGCCGACGGCCTCGGTCAACTACTGGCCACTCCCCTACCCGACCCGTTCGCCGAGGAGTTGGTCATCGTCCCCGCGAAGGGCGTCGAGCGCTGGCTCAGTCAACGGCTCTCGCACATCCTCGGCCGCGGCGACGGCCAGGACGGCGTCTGCGCCGGCATCGCCTTCCGTAACCCGCGCTCACTGATCGCCGAGATCACCGGCACCGCCGACAATGATCCGTGGTCGCCGGACACCATGGTGTGGCCGCTGCTCGACGTGATCGACGGCTGCCTCGACGAGCAGTGGTGCACGACGCTGGCCACCCACCTCGGCCATTTCGAATCCGGCGAGGAGAAGGAGCTGCGGCAAGGGCGGCGTTACGCGGTGGCGCGCAGGCTCGCCGGTCTGTTCGCCTCCTATGCGCGGCAGCGTCCGCAGCTGCTGGTCGACTGGCTCGACGGCCACACCGGCGAACTCGACACCGACCTGCACTGGCAGCCCGAGCTCTGGCGCGTCCTCGCCGACCGTATCGACGCCGACCCGCCTCACATCAGACACACGAAAGCCGTTGCGCGGCTGCAGGAGTCGCCGACGGAGCTACCGCAGCGCCTTTCGCTGTTCGGGCACACCCGGCTGCCCGTCACCGAGATCGAACTGCTCGACGCGCTGGCCACCCACCACGATCTGCACCTGTGGCTGCCGCATCCCAGCGACGACCTATGGAAGTCACTGACGCATACACGTGGGCCGATCCCCCGCCGCGACGACACCAGCCACCGCGACGTCGGCCATCCCCTGCTGGCCACCCTCGGCCGCGACCTTCGCGAGTTGCAGCGCAGCCTGCCCGCCGATCCGCACACCGATGAGTACCTGGCTCGACGGGCCGGCGCCGACGATCGCCCGGACACGCTGCTCGGCTGGCTGCAATCGGACATCACCGCCAACGCGGTCCGCCCGCAGGGCCGCGTGCTCGACGCCGATGACCGTTCCGTGCAGGTGCACAGCTGCCACGGCCCGGCCCGGCAGATCGACGTGCTGCGCGAGGTGCTGCTCGGCCTGCTCGCCGACGACCCGACGCTGGAGCCGCCCGACATCCTCGTCATGTGCCCGGACATCGAGACCTACGCGCCGCTGATCGTCGCCGGCTTCGGCCTCGGCGACGTCGTGCACGGCGCCCATCCGGCGCACCGGTTGCGGGTCCGGCTCGCCGACCGCTCGCTGATCCAGACCAATCCGCTGCTCGGCGTCGCATCGCAACTACTGGCGCTTGCCGGCGGGCGGGCCACCGCCAGCGAGGTGCTCAACCTCGCCGAGGCCGCGCCCGTGCGAGCGCGGTTCGCATTCACCGACGACGACCTCGATGCGATCGCGGCGTGGGTGCGTGAAGCCAATATCCGCTGGGGCTTCGACCAGGCGCACCGCAAGCCGTTCGGCGTCGACTTCCTGCACAACACTTGGCGTTTCGGCATCGATCGCGTGCTGGCCGGTGTTGCGATGTCCGACGACTCGCACGCCTGGCTCGGCACCACGCTGCCGCTCGACGACGTCAGTAGCAACCGCGTCGAGCTGGCCGGCCGGCTCGCCGAGTACATCGACCGGCTGCAGCGCGTCGTCGACGCGTTGAGCGGCGCACGCCCGCTGCGTAACTGGCTGACCACTCTGACTGACGGCATCGAGTGGCTGGCCCGCGTCAGCGAGACCGACGCGTGGCAGACCAGTCAGGTGCAGCGCGAGTTCGCCGAGATCCTCGCCGACGCCGGACCGCGGGCGGACACGGTGATGCGGCTGCCCGATATTCGCGCGCTGCTGCAACGTCACCTCGCCGGCCGGCCGACGCGCGCCAACTTCCGCACCGGCATCTTGACGGTCTGCACCATGGTGCCGATGCGCTCGGTGCCGCACCGGGTGGTGTGCCTCGTGGGCCTCGACGACGGCGTCTTCCCGCGGCTCGGGGTGGTCGACGGGGACGATGCGCTGGCCCGCTGCCCGATGACCGGCGAGCGCGACATCCGTTCCGAGGACCGCCAATTGCTGCTCGACGCGATCGGCGCGGCCAGCGAAACGCTGGTGATCACCTACACCGGCGCCAACGAGTACTCCGGCCAGCCGCGCCCGCCCGCCGTGCCGCTGGTGGAGCTGCTCGACGCGCTGGACGTGACCACGTCGAACAAGGTGCGCGACCGGATCTGCGTCAGACATCCGTTGCAGCCGTTCGATGTTCGCAATGTCACCCCTGGCGCGCTCGGGGTGCCTGGCGAACCGTTCACGTTCGATCCGACTGCGCTGACAGCGGCCAGGGTGGCTTCTGGGCAGCGTGCGCAGCCGCCGGAGTTCCTGCCCGAACCGCTACCGCCGCCGGCCGTCGGCGACGTGGCGCTGACGGATCTGCTCGGGTTCTTCAAAGATCCGGTGAAGGGATTCTTCCGTGCGCTGGACGTCACGCTGCCGTGGGACGTCGACGGTGTCGAGGATGCGATGCCGGTGGAGATCGACGCGCTGCAGGAGTGGACCGTCGGCGACCGGATGCTCAACG
>DATFCF010001048.1:0-4651 GCA_035253445.1 Mycobacterium sp. | reverse complement strand
GGTACGGGCCACCGCCGACGGGCTACCCTGCTCCGAACTATGCAGGCGCCTATGGCCAGCCGACGCAGAAGACCAACGGGCTCGCGATCGCGTCGCTGGTGGCGTCAGTTATCGGATTCATCCCGTTCTGCATCTTCGGGCTTGGCTCGATCATCGGCATCGTGCTCGGCGTTGTCGCGCTGAATCAGGTCAAGACATCCGGTGAAGGTGGCCGCGGGCTGGCGATCGCCGGTATCGCGGTGGGCGCGGTGTCGCTGCTGAGCACCATTTTCTGGTCCATCGTGTTCCTCAACATCTGACGATGACCAGCGGCGACCCGGACCGGCCGGCCGAGCCCTTTCGAGGGATGGAGTACCCGTCGCTGGAAGACACGGGCGGACAACAGCCCTATTACGGTGCCCCCGTGGACTATCCCACCGGCGCCGGGTTGCCACCGCCCGTCTATCCCCAGCCGTACACCGGTGCGCCGGGTTACCCGCCGGCCCCTGGCTATCCCGGCGCATATGACCCGTACCGGCCGACGAAACCGCCCGGCACCAACGGCCAGGCGATCGCGGCGCTGGTGTGTTCGATAGCCGGCTTGATGTGTTGCATTCCGTCGATCGTCGGCCTCATTCTCGGGGTGATCGCGATGCGAGAGACCAAGCGCACCGGCCAGGAAGGGTACGCGATCGCGCTGACGGCGGCGATCCTCGGCGGCCTGGGCGTCGCCTTTGTCGTGATCACCCTGCTGCTGTATGTCGGCCTCATAGCCAGCGGATGGCAGTGGATCTAGCCGCTGCGATTTCGGTGTGCTCCGTCGCGCTGAGCGCGACTAAGCACGCCGAAACCACTTATACGGGGGGACGGAACGGGTCGGCCTTGCGGACCATGCCCGCGGCGCGGCCCTTACCGGCGATCACCAACGCCATTTTGCGGCTCGCCTCGTCGATCATCTCGTCGCCGAGCATCGCCGCACCGCGGTTGCCGCCCGCGCTCGACGTGTGCCATTCGTAAGCCTCCAGAATCAGCTCCGCGTGATCGTAGGCTTCCTGGCGCGGGCTGAAGATCTCGTTGCCCGCGACGATCTGGTCGGGATGCAGCACCCACTTGCCGTCGTAACCCAGTGCCGCCGACCGACCGGCGACCCGCCGAAATCCGTCGACGTCGCGAATCTTCAGATACGGCCCGTCGATTGCCAGAATGCCGTTCGCACGGGCCGCAATGAGGATCCGCATCAACACGTGGTGGTGGGCGTCGCCGACGTCGTAGCCGTCAGGTTGTTCACCGACCTCGAGGGTGCGCATGTTGAGACTGGCCGCCATATCCGCCGGCCCCAGCACCAGTGCTTGCACTCGTGGACCCGCCGCTATCGCATCAATGTTGGTGAGGCCCTGCGCATTTTCAATCTGCGCCTCAATGCCGATGCGGCCCACCGGCAATCCGTGCGAGGATTCCAGCTGGCTCAGCAGCAAATGCAACGCGTGGATGTGTGAGACGTCAGTCACCTTGGGCAGCACCACGATGTCGAGTTGGGCACCCGCGGTCGAGACCACCTCGATGATGTCGGCGTAGGTCCACGGCGTCGTCCAATCGTTGACCCGCACGCCACGCAGCTGGCCCGCCCAACCGTCTTCGGCCAGCGCGACCGCCACCTGGGTGCGGGCCTCGGCCTTGGCATCCGGCGCGACGGCATCCTCGAGATCGAGGAACACTTCGTCGGCAGGCAGGCCCTTGGCCTTCTCGATCATCCGTGCGCTGCTGCCCGGAACGGAAAGGCACGTGCGGCGGGGCCGGACCAAAAAGTCCTGTCGACGGGGCCGATTCGCGTTATCCACAGATCTACTCTCTACTCTCTACAGGTATGGCGGCGGTGAACAGGGTCTACGCGGCCCGACTCTCGGGGATGGTGGTCCTTGGCCCCGACGGCGAGTCCATCGGCCGAGTCCGCGACGTGGTGGTCAGCATCAGCATCGTGCGTCAGCAACCGCGAGTGCTCGGCCTCGTCGTCGAAATGCTCACCCGCCGAAGGATTTTCGTACCGATCCTACGCGTGACCGCCATCGAGCCCGGCTCCGTGACATTGGCAACGGGCAGTGTGTCGCTCCGCCGGTTCGCGCAACGGCCGGGCGAAGTGCTTGTGCTGGGCCAGGTGATCGAGACTCGGGTCCGCGTCGACGATCCCGACCTGCCGCAGCTGAGCGGAATCGACGTGGTCGTCGTGGATCTGGGCATCGAGCAGACACGCACCCGCGACTGGGCGGTGACGAAGGTGGCCGTTCGGCCGCAACGCCGGCTGGGCCGTCGCAGCAATGTGCACGTGGTCGACTGGCAGCACGTGCAGGGACTGACGCCGTCGGGTCTGGCGATGCCCGACCAAGGCGTGGCGCAGCTGCTCGAGCTGTTCGAGGGCCAGCGTCCTGTCGAGGTCGCCGAGGCCATCCGCGAGCTGCCAGCCAAGCGGCGCAACGAGGTCGTCAATGCCCTCGACGACGAGCGGCTGGCCGACGTCCTGCAGGAGCTGCCCGAAGACGAACAGGCCGACGTGCTGAAGCAGTTGCCCGCCGAGCGCTCCGCCGACGTGCTCGAGGCGATGGATCCCGACGACGCCGCCGACCTGCTCGGCACGATGACACCGGCCGACGCCGAACAGTTCTTGCGCCGGATGGACCCCGAAGACTCAGAAGACGTGCGGCGGTTGCTCAGCCACTCACCCGACACCGCAGGCGGTCTGATGACCTCCGAACCGGTCGTCCTGGCGCCCGACACCACCGTCGCCGAGGCGCTGGCCCGGGTCCGCGATCCCGACCTGACGCCCGCACTGGCCTCCCTGGTGTTCGTCACGCGCCCACCCACCTCCACGCCGACCGGCCGCTATCTGGGCTGCGTGCATTTGCAGCGGCTGCTGCGTGAGCCGCCTGCGGAGCTGGTCAGCGGCATCGTCGACACCGATCTGCCGAACCTGCGGCCCGAGGATTCGCTGGCGGCGGTCACCCGCTACTTCGCTGCATACAATCTGGTCTGCGGTCCGGTGGTCGACGAAGAAAACCACCTACTGGGCGCGGTATCGGTCGACGACGTGCTCGACCATCTGCTGCCCGATGACTGGCGAGAGCGCGAGGAACCCGAACTCTTTGGCGCCGAAGGGGTGACATGAGCGACCTGTACACCCCGCGGTCTTCTCGCGGGTTCGCTTTCAACGTCGACCCCGAGGCGGTCGGCCGCCTCGGCGAATCCATCGCCCGCTTTCTGGGCACCGGCCGTTACCTGGCGGCACAGACCATCCTCGTCATCGTTTGGGTCGCGCTGAATCTCTTCGCGCTGCAGCTGCAGTGGGATCCGTACCCGTTCATCCTGCTCAACCTGGCGTTTTCCACACAGGCCGCTTACGCCGCGCCGCTGATCCTGCTGGCCCAGAATCGCCAGGAAAACCGTGACCGGGTGGCGCTGGAGGAAGACCGTCGCCGGGCGGAGCAGACCAAGGCCGACACCGAGTACCTGGCTCGCGAGCTGGCCGCGCTGCGGCTGGCCGTCGGCGAGGTCGCCACCCGCGATTACCTGCGCCGCGAGCTCGAGGAATTGCGTGAAATGCTGGCTGAATTGCAGCAGCCGAACAGCGTGCCGGCTCCCGAGCCAGCAAGTAAACCGGACGGCGCGGACCGACGGTCCAAAAAGCTTGGCTGAATTGGCTCAGGCCATTGCTGTAACGCGGTTGTTATCGAGTAGGTATGGTGACTTGGTTCACAGGCCACCGCACGATGAGGACGGTTGAGTGCGCATAGGGGGACGATCCGCCCTCGAGGCGGCGCGGAGCCGGGCAGGGCGAGCCACACGCACGCCTGCCTTCGGCATTGCAGTCATCACCCCTTTGATTCTCGCCGGCGCTGTTGGCGCGTCAGCACCATCGCCCAATGCGCCGGTGCGCAACTCCGCAGTGACACCGCTGGCCGCCGTAGAGTCCTCGCCCGACGCACGTGAAGGGGCGTCGGTGGTGGCGGTTACCAAGACGCCGACGGCATTTCAATTCGCGGCGGCGAACGTCTCCGCTCCCCCGCCCGCGGTGGTAACCAGTGCGCCTGGGACACTTCGCATTCCGTCGATGGCGTTGTCCGCCTACCGCAACGCCGAGCGCATGATGGCCGCAGCCTCTCCGGGCTGCGGCGTGAGCTGGAACCTGCTGGCGGGCATCGGGCGCATCGAGTCCATGCACGCCAACGGCGGTGCCACCGATGCCCGCGGAACCGCGGTGCGGCCGATCTACGGCCCTGCGCTGGACGGGACGCTGCCGGGCAACGAGGTCATCGTGCAGAACCGCACCGCCGACCGGGTCACCTACGCCCGCGCGATGGGACCGATGCAGTTCTTGCCCGGCACCTGGTCGCGCTACGCCGCGGACGGCGACGGCGACGGCAAGGCCGAAGTGCAGAACCTTTTCGACTCGACCCTGGCCGCGGCGCGTTACCTGTGCAGCGGCGGGCTCAACCTGCGCGACCAGTCCCAGGTGATGGCCGCGATCCTGCGGTACAACAACTCGGTGGCTTACGCCCGAAACGTGCTGGGCTGGGCGGCCGCGTATGCGACCGGTGTGGTGCCGGTAGACCTGCCGCCGATCACGGGACCGGTGCCTGCGCTCGCCGATCCGCACCTGGAGGACTACGAAGGCCTCGGCCCC
>DATFCF010001047.1:0-4149 GCA_035253445.1 Mycobacterium sp. | reverse complement strand
CACGAGTTGCTGTGCGCCCGCGGTGGTGAGGAAGACGTTGGGCAGATTGGCCAGCGCCGTCGAGTTCTCAACGATGCCGACGATGCGCAGTCTGCGGGAAGCGATCTCGACGTCATCGCCTATCCCGCGTCCGAGCGTGCTGGACACCGCGACCTCGTCAGGAGTTGAAGGCGCCCGACCTTCCGTCACAACGGGCATGCCCGGTCCGCGCTCCGGCGCTCCGAAGATGTCGACATTGCGCGTCGCGTCACCCAACGTGGCCGTGCCACCGGCGTACGCGAGCGGAACCGCTTCGACCACTTTCGGGGTCGCGGCGATACGTCGCAGGTCCACAGGCGCGAACGGGGTTGCTCCGACGAATGGCCCCGATGCACCGGCCTTGACCAGGAAGACGTCGACGCCAAGCGAATCGACGGTGCGCTCGGCCTCCACCCGAAATCCGTTCGCCAGCCCGGTGAGTACGAGCGTCATCGCGAAGATGATGGCGGTGGAGAGGACCGCGATGACGAAGCGCCGTTTCCGCCACTGCATATCGCGCAGTGCGGCAAACAGCATGCCTGCGACGTTACCGGGACGGGTTTGACTACGACGGGTCTTTGGAGAACGCGCCTACCAGGGTGTTGCAGAAGGCGGGCAGATCGTCCGGGCTTACGGCTGGACACCAAAGTGTTTGGGCCGCGCGAGCATTCGACCACCTCGTCGTCGACCCAGTTGGCGCCGGCGTTGACGAGGTCGGTCTTCACGCTTGGCCACGAGGTCATCATCCGGCCGCGAACGACGTCGGCCTCGATGAGCGGCCACGCCGCCCGGCAGTACCAGGTGGTTGAACGCCTGGATCTTGCCGACTTCGGTGGACACCAGCTCGGGTGCGCCGCCGGCCTGTTCGATGCCTTCCACGGCTCGGTGAGTTCAACCTGCTCGACGCCTTCGGGTGCGACGAGGAACGCAATTTTCTTGCCGTCCAATGTCGTTGCCATGAATTTCTTCCCCTTTTGCGTTGTTACCTCTCGCAACGCGTACCCGGCGCGGCGGGCAGCCAATCGGGGCGATTTCACCGGTACACTCGTACCAGGAATCGCGCTTTCACCGACGAGTTGCGCGCTGGTGAGCACGAACAAAGGACTACCGAGCATGACTGCGTTGCAGGATTGGCTCCCCATTCGCCCGATAGATCCGAAGAGCCTGAAGGCCTTGATTTGCGACGCGATCCGGGGCCTTACCGCCGATGAGCCGGCAACGGTTGCCGAGCCGCAGCTGATTCGCCGCGGCGTCGAGCGCTGCTGACCGTGCGTTAGTGGGGCCGGTGACGACCCCTGCTGATCGTCTGAGTCGGCGCATCGAAGGCCGTCGTTGGCGCGTCGATCATCTGCGTGGGTGAGTCGTCGACGTCGGTCCCGGGCTTGCCAGGTACGGGCGCCGGTTCGTCGGCGTGCTCGTGCCTGCCACTGATCAGCAGCCCCAACAAGGCACCGACCACGCAGACGATCGCGGTGATCCCGAAGATCTCGGCGTACTGCATCGTGTAGGCCTCGATGGTCGCCCTCGTCAAGCGTGCGCCCTGGGCGACCAGGATGCCGCCAGGGGTGTCGGCGGTTGGTGCGGGCAGCGCGGCCAGCCGCTCCTGCAGGTACTGGTTGAACCGGTAAAGACCCCAGGCACTCAGCGCGGCGATGCCGACCAGCATGCCGATCATCCTGGCCACCACCACCGCGGCCGATGCGATCCCGTGCTGAGCGGCCGGCACCACCCGCAGCGAGGCCGACGTCAGCGGCCCGATCACCAGGCCCAGGCCGAGGCCCGCGATCGCCAGGTCGGTGTCCAGCATGGGCAGGCTGATGATGCCCAGGTCGTGCTTCGCCGCGAGGAGGTCGACCGGCCATTTCGAGATCAACCAGTAGCCGCCCGCGGCGATCAGCATGCCGATGAACGTCACGATGCGGTCGCCGATCTTGGTGGCCAGCCAGCCGCCGATCAGTGCGCCGATGGGCAGCGCGATCAAGAAGCGCAACAGCAGAAAGGCGGCCTGGTTCTGGTCCTGGCCCAGCACGCCCTGGCCGAAGAGTTCGACGTTGACCAGGGTCACCATCAGGGCTGCGCCCGCGCAGAGCGACGCCCCCAGCGCCGCCAGGAACGGTCGGAAGTGCACGCCCGCGGGTTCGAGCAGCCGCGTCTTAGCGACCTTCTCCCAGGCGAAGAACGCCACGGCTGCGACCAGGGCGCCGACGAGTACCGGCAGGCCCCAGCTCGGCAGCACCTGCTTGCCGTCCGGCTCCGGGTTGTACA
The DNA here is from genome assembly GCA_035253445.1 of Mycobacterium sp. Classification (GTDB taxonomy): domain Bacteria; phylum Actinomycetota; class Actinomycetes; order Mycobacteriales; family Mycobacteriaceae; genus Mycobacterium. Next base: position 1,866 of record DATFCF010001047.1, on the reverse strand, counting down.
GGCCCACCACGGCCAGGCCCAGCGCGATGGCCAGCAGCACACCGCCCACCACGTCGACCTTTTCCGGCTGGTCGGTCCTCGCCTTCGCAGGCAAGCTGAAATGGACCATCACCATGGCGATCACCGCCAGCGGGACGTTGACCCAGAACACGGCCTGCCAGTGGTTGAACAGCCACACCAGCAGGATGCCGTACATCGGGCCCAGAACGCTGCCCAGTTCCTGGGCGGCTCCGACGCCACCGAGTATGGCCGCTCTGTTGCGTGCGGCCCACAGATCGGCAGCCAGCGCCAGCGTGACGGGCAGCAGCGCGCCGCTCGCGGTGCCCTGCACGATGCGGCCGATGACCAAGGTGGTGAGGTCGGAGGACAGCGCGGTGATCACCGACCCGGCCGCGAAGCCGGCCAGGCTGATCTGTAGCAGCAGCTTGCGGCCGAACCGGTCAGAGGCGCGGCCCAGTAGCGGCATGGCCGCGATGTAGCCGAGCAGGTACCCGGTGATGATGGGCGTGACCTGCTGGATCTTGTTGATCGGGATGTCGACGTCGCGCATGATGTCGACCATGATCGTGACGACGACATAGGTGTCGAGCGCGCCGAGCACCACCGCCAGGCTGCCGGCGCTGATCGCGATTCTGCGGCTGGTCGCCGCTCGCTCGGCGGCTTGGGAAACCGGCATCAGACGGCGGGCTTGGTGACGGTCACCGGCTTACCCCAGTCTGTCGTCGTCATGGTGATGCTGTTGCCGGGGCTGGGGTCGAGCTTGGCCTGCACCAACTCGTGATTGCCGTCCTCACTGATCCATGCGGTGCCGGGTACGGGGCCGGTGGCGCCGATCTGCGGGGCGATCTTGTTGACGGCGTCGGCGCTGACGTTGCCGGTGATGCGAACCGCCTCGACGCCGTCGACGGTCTCCCGGCCATCGGCCTTGGGATCTGAGAAGTTGGCGAGCACGTTGGCCAGGCCGGTGCTCGGGTTCAGGATGGCCGACACGTCGTAGATGTCGGCGGCGGGGCCGAAGTCCTGGTAGGGGCTACCGGAGGTCAGCGTCGCGAACAGGTTGCCCTCGGCCACCACAAAACTGATGCCGTCGAGCTTCTGGCCGAGGAACAGGAGGTTGGCCTTGCCCTGCGCGGCGACCGCAGGAGCATTGGTCAGGTCACCCTCGAGGGTTTCTATGGGCAGTTCTTTGATCTCGCCCTGAACCGTCAGCTTCAGGTGCACGCTCGTCTGGCTCTTGGTGGTCTCGCTGGACTGCTGAAGCAGTGTGGCGGCGTCGGGGAGATCCTTGCCTGAGTCGTCGGACGAGTTGGAGCACCCGGCGATGAGTGCAACTGCGGCGAAAAGGGCGGCGAAGATCGCAATTAGGCGCGAATGCATGTCTGCATCGTAGAGGTGCAAACGCGTGGACGTGTTCGGTGCATTCGGGGTAGAAGTGGAATCGTGGCTTCTGAGCTGGACTTTCGGCGCGTGACTGTTGACACAGGCGACGGGGCTGCGCTGGTGGGCGCGATGATCGACGAAATGCGCGAGCTGTACGACGGGCTCGACCTCAATGCACCCGGCATGCCTTCGGCCGGTGCGGCCGAACTGGGTCCGCCCGGCGGGATATTCCTGGTCGGCTATCGCGATGGCGAGCCCGTTTGCGGTGGCGGCGTCAAGCGGTTGCCGGACGGCGCGTGCGAAATCAAGCGGATGTACGTCGTGCCCGCCGCGCGCCGGCAGGGCGTGGCGAGGACGTTGTTGCGGGCCTTGGAAGATGCCGCGCGTGCGCTCGGCTACGAGATCGCGCGACTGGACACGGGTCCGCGGCAGCCGCACGCGCGCAGCTTCTACGAGGCCGAGGGTTACGTGCCGATACCGAACTTC
>DATFCF010001046.1:0-13154 GCA_035253445.1 Mycobacterium sp. | reverse complement strand
GTCGCCGACCGACAGGGGTGCCGATACCGGCGCGAAGTTGGTGACATCGCTTTTCGGCGGTGTGCCGCCGTCGGTGCGGAAACCAGCCTTGGCGAGCTCGGCGAGCGGTTCTGGCTTGCGCATGAAGCGGGCGAACTCGCTGGCGGCGCTGACCTGCTCTTGTGACAGCCAATTGCCGCTGAGCAGCACGGTCGGAAAGTCGGCGGTAGCCGTCGGCCCCGGCGGCAGCCACGATGCGACGACCTTCTTGGCGTCCGGCAGCGAGGCGGCGCGCTCGAAGAGCTGCTGCTCGGTGGTGACCACAGCATGCACGGGGGCAGCGGCAGGATCGGTGGCGCCCAGCAGCGCATCCATCGCGGTCGACGCCTTGTTGTCGGCCAGCTTTGGTTGGCCGGCCATCAGCGTGTTGACCGCACCAGCCCCGGAGCTGGCCGGCGCGCCGGCAGGCGCCGACGCTGCGGCAACAGCCTCAGCGGCCAGATACGACGCGTCACTGTCACCGCTGAGCGGCAGTGAAAGCCGCAGCGAGCCCCAGCCGGGCAGGTTCAGCCCGTCCAACGAGTCGGGGTTGCTCTGCAGTGACGGCAGCGTCGCCCAATTCTGCTGCGCTAAAGCACTTTTGAGCTGCGGACGGACAGCGAGCAGAACGGGTGAGGTGACCAGCGAACGGCTGTCGCTGATGGTTTGAGCGCCGGCAGTTGCCTCCAGCCGGGCCGCCGACACCGAGCTCGCCGGTATCCACAACGCGGGACGCTCACCGAGTTCGGCAGGCCAGTTGCCGATGAACCCGTTGACTACCTGGTCGGGGTCGGACGGCTTGACGCCGACCTTGACGCATCGGTCACCAACCGGGGCAGCGGTTTCGTTGTAGGTGTTGGCCAGCGTCTGGATCTGATCGGAGATCGACGGGTCGGCGATGACCGCGACGGCGAGTTCACCAGCCACACACCGGGCAGCCGCGACATCGGAGCGATTGGACAGTGCGTCGCCGAAGAATCGCCACAGGATGATCGCGCCGACCACCACGACCACGGTGACGAGCGCGGCGATGACGCCGATGCTGACGCCGCGTCGGCCCGTGGTGACCGCGCGGTGGCTACCTGTCCATTCGCCGCCTTCCCAGTCACCTCCGTGCTGCCTGCTGGCGCGGGGCGCAGTTCGCGGTGGCGGCGCCGATGCTGAACGACGGGGCTCAGGCTCTGGGCGGTCACGTTCGGGGGAGTCGGACCGCCCGTATTCGGGGTCACCGTAATCGATTTCGTCGTAATCGGGTTCGCCGTAGCTTGGTTCACGATAATCGGCGCGGCGGTAGGTGGGCTCGGGGTGTTCGGCCCTGCCGTAAACCGGCTCGTCGGGATATTCGGTGCGGTCATAGTCTGCATCGCCGTATTCGGGTTCGCCGTAGCCGGGCCCGAAGCCGGGCTCGTCAGCTCCCGGATAGCCGAATCGCTCGGTCTGCGGCTCCTCGGGTGGTTGCGCTTCGCCGGCCGATTCGTCGGGATCGGGGATGCTATGTCTGCCCATCCCCGCCTCTGTGCTCGCTGCGCGGACCGATCATGTCGATGCCTTGTACTCGCGGCGCCTCCGATGCAGGATCGGCTCCGTGTAGCCGTTGGGCTGCTCGCCACCGGACAGGATCAGTTCCTGTGCGGCCTGGAACGCGATGTTGCCGTCGGGGTCGTCAGCCATCGGCCGGAACTCCGGATCCGCCTCGTTCTGCTTGTCCACTACGGCGGCCATCCGCCGCAGGCTGGCCTTGACGTCTTCTTCGGTGATCACCCCATGCCGCAGCCAGTTCGCCAGCAGCTGACTGGAGATGCGCAAGGTGGCACGGTCCTCCATCAGCGCGACGTTGTGGATGTCGGGCACCTTGGAGCAGCCGACGCCGGCGTCGATCCAGCGCACCACGTAGCCAAGGATGGACTGGCAGTTGTTGTCGACCTCTTCGCGGATCTCCTCGGGCGCCCACGCCAGCTCCTTGGCCAGCGGAATGGTCAGCAGCTGATCGATGTTCGTGCGGGGCTCGCCTTCCAGCTCTTTGTGCACCGCGTAGACGTCGACCTCGTGATAGTGCATGGCATGCAGGGTGGCCGCCGTCGGCGACGGCACCCACGCGGTGGTCGCGCCCGCCTTCGGCTGACCGACCTTCTGCTCGACCATGTCCGCCATCAGCTCGGTCATCGCCCACATGCCCTTGCCGATCTGCGCGCGGCCGGAGAACCCGGTGGCCAGGCCGACATCGACGTTCTGCTCCTCGTATGCCTGGATCCACTGGGTGCCTTTCATGGCGCCCTTGCGGATCATCGGCCCGGCTTCCATCGACGTATGGATCTCGTCGCCGGTGCGGTCGAGGAAGCCGGTGTTGATGAACACCACACGGTCGGCAGCCGCTTTGACGCAGGCCTTGAGGTTGACGGTGGTGCGTCGTTCCTCATCCATGATCCCGACCTTGAGCGTGTTCTGCGGCAGCCCGAGCACGTCCTCGACCCGGCTGAACAGCTCGACGGTGTAGGCCACCTCGTCGGGCCCGTGCATCTTCGGCTTCACGATGTAGACCGAGCCGGTCCGGCTGTTCACCAGCGGGCCGTTGGCGCCTCCGTTGTCAGAGCCCGACTTCAGTCCGTGCATGGCGATCAGGCTGGTGAACAAGGCGTCCTGGATGCCCTCGAACACCTCGTCCCCGTCGGTCCCGTCCTTGTCGAACACGATCGCGTCGTTGGTCATCAGGTGACCGACGTTGCGCACGAACAACAGGCTGCGGCCCGGCAGAGTGAGCTCGCCAGTCCCAGCACCCCGGTCCGGCGTCGTGTAAGTACGGTCCTCGTTGAGAACGCGGGTGAAGGTGCTGCCCCCCTTGGCCACCTCTTCGGTGAGATCGCCTCTGTTCAGGCCCAGCCAGTTGCGGTAGCCGAGGATCTTGTCGTCGGCGTCGACTGCGGCGACGGAGTCCTCGAAGTCCATGATCGTGGTGATCGCCGACTCGAGGACGACGTCCTTCACCCCTGCCTGGTCGGTGGAGCCGACCGGCGAATCGGGGTCGATGAGGATCTCGACGTGCAGGCCATGGTTGCGCAGCAGCACCGACCACTGGGGCGATCCGAGCTCGCCGGTGTAGCCGACGAACTGCTCGGGTGCCGCCAGTCCCGTCGACAGACCGTCGCCCAAAGTGATGAGGAGCTGACCGCCCCCTTCTTCCTGGCTGATCTCCAGCCCCGTCGCTTCACTCCACGAGCCCGTGGCGAGGGGGGCCGCTCCGTCCAGGAAGCGACGCGCATAGGCGATGACCTTGTCGCCGCGCACCCGGTTGTAGCCGGTGCCCTTCTCGGCGCCGTCGTCCTCCGAGATCACATCGGTGCCGTACAGCGCGTCGTACAGCGATCCCCAGCGGGCATTGGCGGCGTTGAGGGCGAACCTCGCGTTGAGGATCGGCACCACCAGCTGCGGCCCCGCGGTCGTGGTGATCTCTGCGTCGACGCCGGCTGTGGTGATGGTGAAGTCGTCCGGCTCGGGCTGCAGATAGCCGATCTCGGTAAGGAACTGCTTGTAGCCGTCGGGGTCGATCGGCTCGATGACGTGCTGGCGGTGGTACTTGTCGATCTGCGCCTGAAGCTCGTCGCGCCGGGCCAGCAGATCCTGATTCTGCGGCGTCAGATCGGTGACGACCTTGTCGACACCCGCCCAGAAGCTGTCGGGGTCGATACCGGTGCCCGGCAGCGCCTCGTTGGTGATGAAGTCGTGCAACGCCTGAGCCACGCGCAGGTTCCCCACCGTCACGCGATCGGTCATGTTTCCTCCCTTGAGCTGTCGAACCAGCTTACTCATGCGTAACTGCGGTTATTCGCCGCGTACTGCCCTGAGCAGCAGGTCACACCGGTCGGCTAGGGTGCGCCGCAACGGCGCAGCCCGCTCAGCAACGCTCTGCTGAGTTCGCACGTATTCGGAGCGACCGGCCGGTGTCTCGATCGCGATCGGCTCGAATCCGTAGTCGCGGAGATCATAGGGGCTGGCTCGCATGTCGACTTCACGGGCGTCGGCAGCCAGCTCCAGGCAATCCATCAAAAGCTCGGAGGGCACCAGCGGTCCCAGCTTGTAACACCACTTGTACAGATCCATGTTGGCGTGAATGCACGCCGGTTGCTCCGAGGCGATCTGCGCATCTCGGGTCAGTGGTTCCGCGTTGCGGCTCATAGCGGGTTCGGTGAAGAAACGGTAGGCATCAAAGTGGCTGCAGCGCAACGGTATTGACTCCACCACCGTATCGGTGCCCGCCATGCCGAGCCGCAGCGGGACCTGCCCGTGGCGCACGGCCGGGGCCCGATAGACCATCGCCCATTCGTGCAGGCCGAAGCAGTTCAGCCGCGCCGCACGCGAGGCCGTCGCCCCAAGCAGTTCGGCGATGAATCGCACCGTGTCGGCCCGCGCCATGAGGTGCTCACGCGTCACCGTCACTCCGTGACGCCCGCGGCCGTAGCCGCTGCGGTCGAGGTAGCGCTGGGCCGAGTCGCCTGCGAGTGCGACGCCGAAGCCGGGGTGCCAGGCCCGCAATTGCCGGGGCCGCAGGCTGTAGTAGGTGAACAGGAAATCCCACACCGGATGGGATTGACCCGGCTGCCCCCGGTGAACCTGGAGGAACTGTCTGGCCCGCTCGCTGTGTGCTTGTTCACGGCGAGTCCAGTCAAGTTCTTCGAGCACCGCGTCAGGCACGGTGTGTTCCGTCACGCACCGTCCCAACCAGGTCCTCGACCAGATCCTCCAGCGCCACCATTGCGGAGACGTTGCCCTGGGCCTCGGTGACCAGCGCGAGGTGGGCATTGTTGCGGCGCAACCGCGACAGCGCTTCGGGCAGCGGCAACGAAGCGGGCAGCCGGGGCAGGGGACGCACTATCGACAGGTCGACGACCGCGTCGGGGTCATCGACCAGCGCGAGCACGTCCTTGATGTGCACATAGCCGACGAACTGGCCGGCCGCGTCGACCACCGGGAAGCGCGAATAGCCGGTGTCGGCCAGCGCCTGTTCGATCGCCCCGACGGTCGGACCGGCACCCTCTCGGGCCACCAAAACCGCGCGGATCTCGCTCAGCGGCACCGCCACATCGCTGACGACGCGATTGCGGATCTGCAGCGCTCGGGTCAGCCTGCCGTGCTCCTCGGTATCGAGCAGGCCCTCCGACAGCGATTCGGCGATCATCTCGGACAGTTCGACGGTCGAGACGGTGACGTCGAGTTCGTCCTTAGGCTCGACTCGGAATGCCCGCAGCGTGGTGTTTGCGCACCAGTTGTAGAACGCGATGAACGGTCGCGCGACTCGGATCCAGAACAGATACGCCGGTGTCAGCAGCATCGCGGCGGATTCGGGGCCGGCAATGGCGATATTCTTCGGCACCATTTCACCGAGCAGCACATGCAGCGTCACCACGATGCTCAAGGCGACGAAAAAGGACACCGTATGCAGCACAGTGTCGGAGATACCCACCAGAAGGAAGGGTCTTTCGAGCAGATGGGCGACAGCCGGTTCGCCGATGCGGCCCAACAGGATTGAGCAGATCGTGATGCCCAGCTGCGCGCCGGCGAGCATCAACGAGAGATTCTCGCCGGCCCGGATCACCGTGACGGCACTCTTCTTGCCCTGCTCGGCAAGGGCCTCGAGTCGGTCACGGCGCGCGGAGATGAGCGCGAACTCCGAGGCCACGAAAAACGCGTTGGCGCCCAGCAGCAGCACCATGAGCAGCACGCCGAGTAGGTCGCCCATCAGCCCTCCTCGCCGGCGCCGCGACGGCCCAGTTCGGTGAGTTCGACGAGATCGATGCGGCGGCCGTCCATCCGCACCACGGTCGCCAGCCAGTGGACCGGATCCTCGACGGGGCCGTCAGGGTCGAACGCCGTCAGCTCCACGGATTCGCCGTATTCGGGGATGTGACCCAGCTTTTCCAGCACCAGGCCACCGATGGTCTCGTAATCGCCTTCGGGGGCACGGAATCCCGTGTGCTCGGCGACCTCGTCAATGCGCAGCAGCCCCGATACCCGCCAGCCGCGGCCGGCTTGCACGACGTCCGGGGGCTCGACGTCGTGTTCGTCGCGGACGTCGCCGACGATCTCTTCGATCAGGTCTTCCATGGTGACCATGCCCGCGGTGCCGCCATACTCGTCGACGACCAGCGCGGTCTGCAGTCCGCTGGATCGGATCTGGCTCATCACGTCGTCGCCGTCCAATGTCGAGGGCACCTTGGGGACGGGCAAAGCCAGCGCGGCGAGCCGTGTGCTGGCACGTTTGCCGGGCAGCACTTCGAAGACTTGTTTGACGTGGACCAAGCCGATGGTTTCGTCGAGGTCCCCGTCGACGATCGGGAAGCGGGAGTACCCGGTCTTGATGGCGGCGGTAACCAGGTCGGCAACAGAGTCATCGACCTCCAGCGCCTCGATCTTGGACCGCGGCGTCATCAGTTCCTCGGCTGTGCGGTCGCCAAACTGCAGTGAACGGTCCACCAAGACTGCGGTGACGGGGTCGAGCGCGCCGCGACGAGCTGAAGTTCGCACCAGCGAGACCAACTCCTGAGGCGAACGGGCCGACCGAAGTTCCTCGGCCGGCTCGATGTCGAGCCGGCGAAGGATCCAGTTGGCGGTGCCGTTCGTGAGCCGGATGAGCGGAGTGAACATCATCGAGAACAGCAGCTGTGGGCCAGCTGAAGCGCGCGCGGTCGGCACAGGGCGGGCCACTGCGAGGTTCTTGGGCACCAACTCGCCAAACACCATCGACAACGACGTCGCGATCAAGATCGCCAGAACAAGCGCAATGCCGCCGACGACCCGATCGGGTAGGCCCAGCACGCTCAGAACAGGGTGGAGTAGCCGCGCCACGACGGGTTCGGCCAGATAGCCGGTGGCCAGTGTGGTGATAGAGATGCCTACCTGTGCACCCGAAAGTTGAAACGACAGCGTGCGGTGCGCGCGTCGGACCAATTGGTCGCGGCGGTCGCCGCTGCGGGCGTTGGCATCGACGGTGCTGCGTTCCAGCGCGGTCAGCGAGAACTCGGCCGCCACGAACACCGCCGTGCCCGCAGTCAACAACACGATCGCCAGCACAGAAAGAACGGTCATCGCGACGCTCATCGCATCCTCGCTGGGGGGTCGCCGGGCCCGCGGCCCGGCCGACTAGAAGAGGGCTCGGCGTCGGACTGCTCGCCCGAGGGCCGCTCGGCCCGGAAGACGACGGCCTCCACGGGTGCCTGCGGCACTGGTGCCCTTTCGATTCGACGGCAGGATGAGAAAACTATGGTAGCCCGTCAGGCCTGATCGGCAGACTCACCAGCCGCTGGGAAGCGGGTGCCCTTCGGCGAAGCCGGCCGCGGACTGCACGCCGAGGAGCACCTTTTCGTGCAGTTCGGCGATGGATGCGGCGCCGACGTAGGTGCAGGTGCTGCGTACGCCGGCGGTGATGTGGTCGAGCAGGTCCTCGACGCCTCCGCGCGAGGGGTCAAGTCCCATCCTCGACGTGGAGATGCCCTCCTCGAACAGCGTCTTGCGGGCCTGATCGAACGGGCTGTCCGCGCCGGTGCGGGCCGCCACCGCCCGCTTACTCGCCATGCCGTAGCTCTCTTTGTACGCGTTCTCGTCGCGGTCGCGCATCAGGTCGCCTGGCGACTCGTACGTGCCGGCGAACCACGAGCCGATCATCACGTTGGACGCCCCTGCGGCCAGCGCCAGTGCCACGTCGCGGGGATGGCGGACGCCACCATCGGCCCACACGTGGCCACCGAGTTGTTTTGCCGCCGCGGCACATTCGACGACGGCGGAGAACTGCGGGCGACCGACGCCGGTCATCATCCGGGTGGTGCACATGGCACCGGGCCCGACGCCGACCTTGACGATCGAGGCGCCCGCGGAGATCAGGTCGCGGGTACCCTCGGCGGACACCACGTTGCCCGCGGCGATCGGCACCCCGAGATCCAGCGAGGACACCGACTCGATCGCATCGAGCATCTTGAGCTGATGACCGTGCGCGGTGTCGATCACCAGCAGGTCGACACCGGCCTCAGCGAGTCCGCGGGCCTTGGCGCCGACGTCACCGTTGATGCCGACTGCCGCCGCGATGCGCAGCCGGCCCTTGTCGTCTACCGCGGGTGTGTAGATGCCGGCCCGGATCGCGCCGGTGCGGGTGAGCACACCGGCCAGCGTGCCGTCCGGTTCGGTCATCACCGCGACGTCGACCGGCGCATGCTCGAGCAGGTCGAAGACCTTGCGCGGCTCGGTGCCAACAGGTGCGGTGACGAAGTCGGACACCGCGATGTCGCGGACCCGGGTGAAGCGGTCCACCCCGACGCAGTTGGCCTCGGTGACAAGGCCGATGGGGCGGCCTTCGAAGACGACGACCGCCGCGCCGTGCGCGCGTTTGTGAATCAGCGCCATCGCGTCCGACACCGAGTCGTCGGGCACCAGTGTGACCGGGGTGTCGACGACCAAATCGCGGCTCTTGACGAAGTTGACCGTCGCCTGGACCGCAGAGATGGGGAGGTCCTGCGGCAGAACGACGATGCCGCCTCGACGCGCCACCGTTTCGGCCATCCGGCGTCCGGCCACCGCCGTCATATTGGCCACCACCACGGGGATGGTGGTGCCCGACCCGTCAGACGTCGACAGATCGACGTCGAAACGCGACTGCACGTCCGAGCGTCCCGGGACGATGAAGACGTCGTTATAGGTCAGGTCGTACGGCGGCGGGTGGCCTTCGAGAAATCGCATTGCCCTCGAGTCTAGTTGCGCCGGGCGGCGCCGGTTATTTGCCGAGCAGACGCAAAGTCGCATGATTTCGCGCCTCATAGTGCGATTTTGCGTCTGCTCGCGGCGAAACTCAGGCGGGAACTTCGCTGTGATCCCCGCTCCACAGCGTGTGGAATTTCTGATCGCGATCGGAGTCGATGCGGGCATAGGTGTGGGCGCCGAAGAAGTCCCGAAGGCCCTGGATCAGTGCTGCAGGCAGACGCTCGGTGCGCAATGCGTCGTAGTAGGACAGCGCCGAGGAGAAGCCGGGGATCGGGATGCCGAGCTGCGTCGCGGTCGAGACCACCCGCCGCCAGCTGTCGATGGCCGACTCGACAGCACTGCGGAAGTATGGCGCGGCGAGCAATGTGGCCAGCTCGGGCTCTTGGTCGAAGGCTTCCTTGATGCGATTCAGGAACTTCGCCCTGATGATGCAGCCGCCCCGCCAGATCGTCGCGAGGTCACCCGGGGTGATGTTCCAGTCGTGTTCTAGGCTGCCTGCCTGGATCTGGTTGAACCCTTGCGCATAGGCGACGATCTTCGACGCGTACAGCGCCTGCCGGACGTCTTCGGTGAATTTCTGTGCGTCGCTGGGCTTTTCGCCGAGATCGCCGGATGCCAGCCCGGTAGTGGCCTGCCGTTGGGCGACCGAGCCCGAGAGTGCCCGCGCGAACACCGCTTCGGCGATTCCGGTGACCGGCACGCCAAGGTCCAGTGCCGACTTGACCGTCCAGCGGCCGGTGCCCTTCTGCTCGGCCTCGTCGACGATGAGGTCGACGAGCGGCTTGCCGGTCTTGGCGTCGGTCTGACTCAGCACCTCAGCGGTGATCTCGACCAGGAAGCTGTCCAGGTCGCCCTTGTTCCACTCGGTGAACACGTCGGCGATTTGCGGTGCGGTCAGGCCGAGGCCGTCGCGCAGCAGTTGGTAGGCCTCGCCGATCAGCTGCATATCGGAGTACTCGATGCCGTTGTGCACCATCTTCACGAAATGGCCTGCGCCGTCAGGCCCGATGTGGGTGCAGCACGGGACACCGTCGACGTGCGCGGAGATCTCCTCGAGCAGCGGCCCAAGCGACTCGTAGGATTCGGCGGGTCCGCCGGGCATGATCGACGGGCCGTTCAGTGCGCCCTCCTCGCCACCGGAGATGCCGGCACCGACGAAGTGCAGGCCACGCTCGCGCATCGCCTTCTCGCGACGGATGGTGTCGCTGTAGAGCGCGTTGCCGCCGTCGATGATGATGTCGCCCTCATCCATCGCGTCGGCGAGCTCATTGATGACGGCGTCGGTCGGGTCGCCTGCCTTGACCATGATCAGCACCCGACGCGGTTTCTCAAGTGCGGCAAGGAATTCCGGAATGGTTTCGCTTCGGACGAAGCTGCCCTCTGAGCCGTGGTCGGCCAGCAGTGCGTCGGTGCGGGCGATCGAGCGGTTGTGCAGCGCCACCGTGTAGCCGTGCCGCGCGAAGTTCCTGGCAATGTTGGACCCCATCACCGCCAGGCCGGTCACCCCGATCTGAGCGGTGCCGGTGGTGTCAGAAGCAGTGTTTTCAGACGAGCTCATGCGGGCGGCCTTTCGTTTTTTGGGTTGTGGCACAGCGGCTTTGAATACAGAACGCTTACGCGGTGAACAGTCGGTGCAACTCGGTCAGCCACGGCACGGCCAGCGCGACGGTGGGCACGACGAGAACGGCGGCGGCGGCGAGGTAGGCAGTCACGGCCAGCGCCAGGCTGTTCGGGCGTCCGCCGAGGCGGCGCACCCGCAGCACCGTTGTCGGGCCGCCGGCGGCGAGGGCGCCCGATGGTGTGCGTCCGGATGCGCAGGCGACCAGGGCACGAGCCAGGGGAGTGGGACCGGCCGCGCGAACGGCGGCGTCGTCGGCGAGCAGTTCGATCAGCAGCCGAACCGCGTCGAGCGCGCTCGCGCTGCGGACGAATCGCGGGAAGGCGGCATGCACCGCGGTGAACATCTCGAGTACCAGGTCGTGGCGGGCCCGCAAGTGGGCGCGCTCGTGAGTCAAGATGGCAGCGATCTCGCTGTCCGCCAACGTCTTCAGCGTGCCCTCACTAACCACCACGCGACTGCGGACACCGGGCAGGCAATAGGCCAATGGCTGCTTCACATCGAGGATGCGCAAGTCATGGGCATTGGTGCAGGCCGGTGGCGGCACGGACTCGTGCGACATATCGAGCAGATCGACCATCATCCGGTGGTGCGCACGCCGGCGCCGCGTCGCGATGGCTACCTGCACCACGGCAAGAAGCAGCCGCGCCCCGATCAGCAGTGTGAGTGCGAAGACGAAGACGTAGGCGATCCACAGAGGCCAACCGAGTGCGTCTATTTCACTGGTGATGGTGGCGGTCGGTCTGCCGTCAGGCCCAGGTGCGAAGAGCCGGCTGGCGATGGCGATGCCGGCGGAAAAAGCCGACAGGACGGCCGCCGAGGCGATGGACTGCCACAACACGATGGCGGCCCTCGGTGCTCGCATCGGCCATGACGCCCGCGCAAGCAATGCCGGCACCGGCCCTGACAGCAGCAGGGCCACGACGGTGAAGGCCAGCGCGGACACGCTGTAAGTCTCCCTCAGCCGGTGCCCGGATCGCCAGCGGGGGTTACGCGATCCTTGCTTTCCAATTCGGCCAGCGCTCGACGCAGTGCAGCCGCTTCATCAGCGCCGACTCGCTCGACGAAATGGACCAGGGCGGCCTCGCGACTGCCGAAGTCACCGACTTGATCGAGAGCGTCGACCATCAGTCCGGCCACCAGCTCGTCACGGCCATGCCTCGGCGCGTACCGGTGGGCGCGGTCGTCGCGGTGTTGCAGCACGAGGTTCTTCTTCGCCAGACGCTGCAGCACGGTCATGATCGTGGTGTAGGCCAGGTCACGTCGGGCCGAGAGCGCTTCGTGCACTTGGCGCACGGTTTGAGGCTCGCGCGAGGACCAGAGGTGGTCCATCACGGCGCGCTCCAGTTCTCCTAGACGCGTCAACTTGGCCATGTTTCGTTCATCTCCTACTGGCTCGAAATCCAGGGTACTACGGGGTTACTACCGTGCGTCGTATCTAGCGCAGAGGAACAACTTTGGCCCGGCGGCGGAATGTTCCGGCAGTGGTCACCGGCTCGTCGTTTCCCCGTGTGAGTCCAGTCACACGGTCTAGCTCCGTCGCGGCGCCTGACTATAGTAAGGCTAACCTAAGTGACCCTGGAGGTGCCCATGACAGTAGTCGTCGACGATCCACTCATCGCAGGCATGGCGATCAGGCGGACGCTGCCACTGCACGAGTCCAGCCGGCGACTGCGTGAGCTCTATCCCGAAGGTCCACGGGTATATGGCGTCGCGGTGATGGGCGATCTGTCGCGCCGGCGGTGGTGGCCGTTGGCCGAGGCGCTGACGACCGACCGGCTGCAGGTGATGTTCGATCTCGCAGCCGAGGAGACCGAGAGCCGCGCCGCGGTGGCCCAGCAGTTGGCGGCCACGCTCGCCCACGTCGTCATCGGCCGAGTCGTCCCGCTGGTCGCGCTGGAGGGGCGTGCCTGGGACACCGGTCTGGAGAATCTGTGGGTGCACGTGGACTCCGAGGGGGCGATCGACTGGGTCGGCGTGGTCGATCCGACGCTTCGTGGGTTGCCAGACGATCCCTTCTTCCGCGGTCGCTCGCGTGTGCATGCCGGGCACTCCGCGCGCCGCGGTCTCGTCGCCCTGCCGAGTGAGGCGGCGTTGACCACGTGGGTGGCGCACCGCAGTCATCGCGCTCTGGAGCCACTGTTCGCAAAGCTTGCCGAAATCAGCGGCGCGGCGATGTCCATCGCCTCGATGTGGCACATCGTCGGTGGCGCCGTGGTGAGCGCGGCGACGCAGGTGCCGCTGCTGGCCGGGTCGAGCGAGGTGACCAGCATGCGCCGGGGCCAGGCGGTGCTTGACGCACTGGTCGACTTCGGCCTTCCCGTGCGCGGCACATCCCGGGTGGCGGCAGGAAAGGTCTTGCTAAATTAGGCAAGCCTTGCCTATGCTTTAGGGGCATCGCAGAGAAATCGTGTACCAACGGACCGCGCCGGAGTCGCTGAGGGCTGCAGAGACCCCCGGTCCACACGAAGGACGGGCCCCACGCCTTGTGCGTGGGGTCCGTCCGCATGTGTAGGACTATTTGTCGACCGCACCGCCGCTGTCGGCCCAGTCGCCGAACCCCCCGAGGTTGTAGACCTCGCCGTAGCCCAGTTCCTTGAGCGCCTGTCCGGAAAGCGCCGAACGGCCGCCCGATGCGCAGTACACGATGATCGCCTTGTCCTTCGCGAAATTCTGGTCGTGGTAAGGCGATTCGGGGTCGGCCCGAAACTCCAGCATGCCGCGCGGAACATGGACTGCACCCGCGACCTTGCCGGTCTTCTCTACCTCCGGTGCGTCT
>DATFCF010001045.1:0-2582 GCA_035253445.1 Mycobacterium sp. | reverse complement strand
GATTGGTTCTCTGCACCGCCAGTGGCACCGAGCCCGCGTCGTCCAGCGAGATCGGCGCGGCGTCAGGCATCACGAGCAGGGCAGGCACGTGCCCGGCACAGCTGTATTGCAAAGTCCCAGAATCGGTGTCGAGTAGCGCGGCGAACACCGTCGCGCAGTGGGCACCCGCAATCAGCGCGGCCGCCGAGTCCAATTCCTCCAGCAGCTGCCCCGGTTCCGCGCCGGTGAGCAGCAGGGCACGCGCAGAGCTGCGGAGTTGGCCCATCACCGCCGCAGCCGGCAAGCCCCGTCCGACGCAGTCGCCGACGATGATGCCGATCTGGCCATCGCGCACCTCGAGCACGTCATACCAGTCGCCCCCGATCTCCAACGGCGACACCGCGGGTTCGTAACGGACGGCGAAGCCGGCCGGAGGTTGCACGGTGGGCAGCATCGCGCGCTGCAACGTCAGCGACGCCTCCCGCGCGTATTCGAACTGCTGCACGTGCTGCATGGCCAGGCTCAAGTGCCCGACCAGGGCCCTGACGAGGAGCCGATCGTCCGCGTCGATCCGCCGAGGAGCATTGTGTTCCAACCACAGCGCGATATCGCCCGCGCCGGAGAGCACCGTGAGGATGCCGCGGGCCCGACCCGGCGAATCGGCCAACTCGACCGGCTGCACCGTTAGCGGCCTCCAGTGGCGCGCATCGGACAACGTATGGCGCAGCTGCGGATCGAGATCACGCCAGCTCGTTTCGGCAGGCTCACCCGCCGACTGAATGGTCGGGTCGGCATCGTTCTTCGGCCACATCACGGCCACCACGCGGCGCAGATCGATGGCCGATCGACACTCCTCGAGGAGGACGGCCAGCACCTCGGACACGCTTCGCGCGACACCGGCCGCCGTGGCAAGGCGCACAACCGCGCTGTCGCGCACCGCAGAAGCGCGCGCCCCGGTGATATCGCGGATGGTTCCGACGTAGGCGCCTCGGTCGGCGCCGTCCTCCCTGACGGCGTTGACGCTGATCGCCACCCATGCGATGTGGCCATCGCCATGCCGAATCGGGGTTTCGTAGGACACGTTTCCCGTCCGCACCAGCGCGAGAAGCTGTTCAGCGGCCATCTGCTCGTCGACCACCCACGGGTGGTGCCATCGGTAGGGCAATCCTTCGGTCCCATAGCCGGTGATCTCGGCGAAGGCATCGTTGATCTCGATGACCGCGCCATCCGGATCAGCGACGAAGAATCCTTCTTGCAGCGAGTTCACCAGCGCGCTGCGGAACGCGTCGCGATCGGCGAGGTCTTCGGCACGGGCCCGCTGCTCCGCGTAACGTCTTGTGCCATCAAGGAATCCGCGGGTGGCGATATCGAGCGGCACCAGCGTCTGCAGGAGGAACTGCAGCGCGGCCGACCCGTCGTCGGGGGCGTCGGGGGCGAGCGCATCGACCATCCGGAAGTGGTTCTCGATGATCTCGAGCATGCTGACCTGTTCCAGCAGCGCTTGCCGGCCGAGCTCGTAACCGACCGCGAGCGTCGTCTGGTCGCGCTCACTCAGATAGGTGAGCAGCGCTGTGGCGTAACGACTCTGGAAGCCTTTGTCGGTTGTCACGACCCAAGGCCCCGATGACGGGCGACGAGCACCAACGCGTCATCGGTCGCCCTGCCGTGCTCACGAAGGATCGTTTCGGCGAGGACGGCCGCCGAAGCCGTGAAATCGACGCCGTCCAAATAGCCTTCGGCGATGCCGTCGCTGGCCATGACGAGCAGATAGCCAGGCCGGATCGGAATCTTCTCGGGGGGCGCGATATCGGGTATCTGATAGCCGACGATCCCACCGGCCAGGCGCGCCCCGGCGCGGCTTTCGACCCCGCTGGGGGCTCTGACGAGTAGATTGGCCGCAACATTGCCGACGCCCGCCCATTGCATTGTCTCGGCACCGGAATCGATGCGGGCCAATGTCATCGCGGCCCCACGGGTGCTGGCGAGTTGTCGATGACACAGATCGATCAGGACGTTCAGCGGCTCACCCGCGGCGCGGTTGATCACGCCGGCGGCGCTTGTCGCGGCGGTGGCGGCGGCCGCACCGTGGCCCAGTCCGTCGATCACCCCGAACAGCGCGCCGCCGCCGAGCACATCCACGGCGACCGGTTGGTCACCGCAGACCTCCTCGCCACCGACCGGACGCGACGCGGTTGCCCACTCGATCGGCCCGAACTGGCCGTGATCAATCATCGGATGGAGTCCACTTCCACATCTCGACCACGGTGCCCTCCCCCGGCGCCGACTCCACCACCAACCGGTCCATCAGCCGGCGAGCGCCCGGCAAGCCGAGGCCAAGCCCGCGGCCGGTGGAATAGCCGTCCTCCAAGGCTCTTTCGATGTCGGGGATGCCTGGGCCGTCGTCTTCGGCGCGCACCACCAGTGCCCGTCGACCATCACGGAACTGTACGCCCACCCGAACCTCGCCCTTGCCTGCGTAACTCGTGATGTTGCGGGCGATTTCGGAGATCGCGGTGGCGATCATCGTGACGTCGGTCAGCGAGAACCCGAGATCGCGGGCGAGCTGGTGGCCTGCCTGGCGCGCTGCGACGATGTCGTCGGAG
>DATFCF010001044.1:0-10254 GCA_035253445.1 Mycobacterium sp. | reverse complement strand
CGAAGCGCGCCCCGACGGGATCGCTGTGATCGGATCGGGCGGCGATCTGACGTACGCGCAACTGCGCGAACAAGTACTCGCCGTCGGTGCTGCACTGAAGGTCGCCGGTGTGAAGCCGGGCGATACCGTCGCAGTGCTGGGTCCCAAATGTGCGGAACAGATCACCGCCTTGCTCGGCATCCTGACCGCCGGCGGTGTGTATCTGCCGATCGGCGTCGAGCAGCCCGCCGAACGGGCCGCACGCATCCTCGAGACCGGTGGCGTTCGGATGGCGCTCGTCTGCGGCGATCAGCAGCCGACGTGGGCGCCCGCGCTCACCGTCGCAGAAGCGCTGCGCATCGGACGGCAGGAGCGCGGGTTCGCGCCGGTTCCAACCGATTCCGCGGACTTGGCGTATGTGCTGTTCACCTCCGGTTCGACGGGCGAGCCGAAGGGTGTCGAGGTCACCCACGACGCGGCGATGAACACCATCGAATTCCTGAACGGGTACTTCGGGGTCGGGCCGGACGACCGGTGCCTCGGCCTGTCCCATCTGGAATGCGATCTGTCCGTACTCGACATCTTCGGCACCCTGACCGCCGGGGGGACCATCGTGGTGGTCGACGAGGCGCATCGGCGCAACCCGGACCACTGGGCCAGCCAGATCCACGCCCACGGTGTCACCGTGCTGAACTTCCTGCCCGGCTGGCTCGAGATGCTGGTCGAGGTGGGCGAGGGGAAGTTGTCGTCGGTGCGCGCCGTGCCGACCGGCGGAGACTGGGTGCGAATCGCGATGTACCGCAAGCTCAAGGCCCAAGCGCCACAGGCCCGCTTGTCCGGGCTCGGCGGCGCAACCGAGACGGCCGTGCACGGCACCATCTTCGAGGTCGACGATCCGCCGGCGCACTGGACAGCAGTGCCCTACGGTTCGCCGTTTCCCAATAATGCCTGCCGCGTGGTGAATTCGTCCGGTGTGGACTGCCCCGACTGGGTTCCCGGTGAGCTTTGGATCGGCGGCCGAGGTATCGCCCGCGGCTACCGGGGCCGCCCCGGCCTGACGGCCGACCGGTTCGTTTCTCACGCCGGCCGCACCTGGTACCGAACCGGCGACCTGGCACGATACTGGCCGGACGGCACGCTGGAGTTCGTCGGCCGGGCCGATCACCGCGTCAAGATCAGCGGCTACCGCATCGAACTCGGCGACGTCGAAGCGGCCCTGCACAGGCTCCCGGGCGTGCGCGCAGCGGTCGCGGCCATCGTACCGGCATCGCGCGAACGCGGCGGTGACATGCTTGCCGCGGTCGTCGGCGTGGACGGCGACCGACCGCCCCTCGGCCGGCTGCGCAACGGTATGGCCGAACTCGTTCCGCCGCACATGATTCCGCGACATTTCGAGTTGGTCGACCGCATCCCGTTCACCGCCGGCGGTAAGACGGATCGCCGGGCTGCCGCACAGATCCTGGCAGAGGTGCTGAGCAGTGGTGACTTCACCAGCGGTCGCAGGCAGGCCGCGACACCGCTGGAGTCCGCGTTGACCGCGATCCTGGCCGAATTGCTCAACACCCCCGTTGTCGGTGTCGACGACGACTTCTTCGAACTTGGAGGTGATTCGGTGCTCGCGACGACGGCGGTGGCCCGTATCCGGAACTGGCTGGACACGCCGACAGTGATGGTCGCCGATATCTTCGCCGCCCGAACAGTTTCCGCGCTTGGGCAGCGGCTCGCCGCACGTGAGTCCGACGGCCGCCGCCTCGAGCAGGTCGCAGAGCTCTACTTGGAAATCGCGGACATGAACAGCGCCGATGTGCTGTCGGCGCTCGACACGGCCTCGACACGATGACGACAAGCGAACCGAGACAACTGATGTTCAAGCCCTGGATCAAACGGTATCCAGGCCGGGCTACCGGGGGAGCGATCGTGGTGTTCCCGCACGCGGGCGGTGGCGCGGCGGCCTACCGCACGCTGGCAACGTCGCTGTCGGCGAAGGGGTTTGAGACCTTCGTCATGCAGTACCCGCAACGCGCGGACCGACTGGCTCATCCGGCTCCAGAAACCGTCGAGGCGCTGGCAACGGAGCTGTTCGAGGCGGGAGCCTGGGACAGCGTCGGACCGCTGCGGCTGTTCGGCCATTGCATGGGCGCGGTGGTCGCCTTCGAGTTCGCCAGGGTCGCCGAGCGACATGGCGTCGATGTGCAGCAGCTTTGGGTCTCGGCGAGTCAGGCGCCCGCGACTGTCGCCTCGTCGGCGAAGCTGCCGATCACCGACAAAGCCCTTTTGGCCGACATGGTGGACCTTGGCGGAACGGATTCGCGGCTGCTGGCCGACGAAGACTTCGTGGAGCTGCTGATCCCCGCTTTGCGAGCCGACTACCAGGCGTTCAACCGGTACGCGTGCGGTACGGGCGTGCGCATCCGCGCCGACATCCACGCCATCGGCGGCAACCGCGACCATCGCATCGACCGCGACATGCTCGGCCGGTGGGATGTCCACACCGACGGCGTGTTCACCCTGTTGATGTTCGACGGCGGCCACTTCTACATCAACGAGCACACCGACGCGGTCGCGGAGCTGGTGAATGCCTGAGCCCGCGGGCGACGACCCGGTCGTCATCGTCGGCATGGCGTTCGAGGCGCCGGGCGGTGTCGACTCACCGGATCGATATTGGTCGATGCTGGTCCAGGAACAGGAAGCGCTGGGACCGTTTCCGAGGGATCGGGGCTGGTCGGTTCGAGACCTGCTGGACGGGTCGCTGCGGGACGGCTTCAAGCAGATCCACGATCTCGGTGGCTTCCTCTCCGACGGGGCGACCTTCGATCCAGCGTTCTTCGGGATCTCTCCCCGCAAGGCGGTCGCGATGGATCCACAACAACGCGTCGCACTGCGCGTGAGTTGGAAAGCACTGGAGAACACCGGCATCAATCCCGACGACCTGGCCGGCCATGACGTCGGCTGTTACGTCGGTGCATCGGTGACCGGCTACGGGCCGAACATGGCTGAATTCTCCAGCCACTCCGGCCATTTGATCACCGGCACCTCCTTAGGCGTCATCTCCGGACGGATCGCCTACACGCTGGGGCTGGCAGGTCCGGCGCTGACCGTGGACACCTCGTGTTCTTCGGCGCTGGCCGCCTTCCACGTCGCGGTGCAGGCGGTGCGCGCCGGAGACTGCGATATGGCACTCGCCGGTGGCGTGTGCGTGATGGGCTCACCGGGTTACTTCGTCGAGTTCTCGAAACAACACGCGCTGTCCGACGACGGCCATTGCCGCGCCTACAGCGCGCACGCCAGCGGGACGGTGTGGGCGGAGGGAGCGGCGATGTTCGTTCTGCAGCGCCGGTCGGGGGCGCTGCGCGACGGGCACCGCGTGCTCGCCGAGGTACGTGCCAGTGGCCTGAACCAGGACGGCCGCAGCACCGGGCTGACCGCACCGAATGGATCGGCGCAGGCACAGCTGTTCCGCCGGGTCCTCGACGTGGCAGGCGCGCGGCCCGAGCACATCGGCATGATCGAAGGTCACGGTACGGGCACCAAACTCGGCGACCGCACCGAGTTGCAGTCGCTTGCGCAAACCTACGGCGCCACTGCGCCTGGAAACGGAGCGGTGCTGGGCTCCGTCAAATCCAATGTCGGTCATTCCCAGGCGGCCGCGGGCGGACTCGGACTGGCCAAGGTGTTGTTGTCGGCCGAGCATGCCGCGATTCCCGCCAGCCTCTACGCCGGTGACCCGAGCCCCGAAATCGACTGGGACAGTCAAGGTTTGCGATTGGCGACCGCGCTGACCCCGTGGCCCGCAATCAACGGAGAACGCCTGGCGGCGGTCTCCGCATTCGGCATGAGCGGCACCAATGCACATGTGATCGTGTCGGTACCGGAAGTGGAGATCGCCGCATGAACCGGTCTCCAGACGGACGCGTGCCGGTGCTGCTCAGCGCCCACGCCGAGGAGTTGATCGCCTCCGATGCGGAGGCCATCCTGCACTTCCTGCGCCGCGAGCACCCGGTGGACGCGGTCGCGGCCACGCTGTTGCGCACCCGACGAATCCGGCGTCACCGCGCGGTCGTCCGCGCAGCTGACACCGGCGAGCTTGTCGATGGCCTGTGCGCCCTCATGGCAGGAGACGACCATCCGTTGGTCGTCCGATCGTCGGAATCGAACACTCCCCGAACGGCTTTCGTGTTCCCGGGACAGGGCAGTCAATGGCCGTCGATGGGAGCGCAGGCGTATCGGCAGCTGCCGGTGTACCGGGCCGCCGTCGACGAGTGCGCCAACGCGTTCGTCGCAGCGGAAGCGGACTCACCGGTGCCATATCTCGTTGCCGACGCCGAAACGACGCAGTGGTCGGAGACCGAGGTCCAGGGCGCGCAGTTCACGCATGCGGTGGGGCTGGCGCGGCTATGGCTGTCCTATGGCATCCGGCCCGGTATCACGCTTGGTCACAGCCTCGGAGACATCGCCGCCGCCTATATCGCCGGAGCCATCAACCTGACGACCGCGGTCGCGGTGGTCATCGCACGTGCGCACGTCGTCGCGGCGCTTCCTCCCGGGCGATATGGCGTTGCGGTGATGGGGATGTCGGCACAGGAGGCGAAAACGCTCATCGCCGCCATTCCGGGCTGGCTGGAGCTATCCGTCGTCAACGCCCGCGCGTCGGTGGCGGTGTCGGGTGACCGCGACGCCATCAGGGCGGCCGTGGCGGCCGCCAGTGAGCGTGGTGTGTTCGCGCGTGAGATCGAAGTCGGTTTCCCGGTCCACACCAGCATCTTGGAGCCCCTGCGCGGCACTCTGGCAGCGCAGATGCCGCAATCGCAATTCGCCGACGCTGCCGTGCAGTTCATCGGATCAGCGACCGCATCGGTCGTAGGGCCGGATAGCGACTTCGGCGACTACTGGTATCGCAACCTGCGCCACACCGTCAGATTCGACCGCGCTGCCGCTGCGGCGTTGCGCAACGGCGCGACGTCATTCGTCGAGATGTCTGCACATCCGGCGCTGCTGTTCGCGCTGGGCGACCTGATCGGGGACACACCCGGTGAACCGACACTGATGGTGGGGTCGGGCAGGCGCGACGAACCGCTTACCGACGTGTTGTCCGCGAACATGGCCGCGGCAGCGGTGACCGACCCAGACTTCCGGTGGACCGACTTCGTCGATGTCCGGCAGCCGCCGCTGCGTGGCTTCCCGAACGCGCCGATGCGGCGTCTGCACCTGTGGGCCCTGCCCGAACCGCTACCGCGGGTGCCGGGCGTCAGCGTCACCCGTGAAACATGGGAACCGAGAGGCGAATCCGCGACGCGAATCAGTATTCGGCGCATCGCGGTCGTCGACCTTTCCGGACCGACCGCGCCACTGGCCGACCGCCTGCGTGACGCGATATCGGCGCACGACGGCGCCCTGCCGGCCGAACCGCAGGACGCAGACACCATCGTTGCCGTGGCGCCGCTCCTCGATCATCCCGACGCCGAAGTGGCGGCCGCCGAGATCGCGGGGTTGATCGGCGCCGGGCTACTCGACTACGCCAACGCGATCGGACCGTCGTGCCGAGACGTATGGCTGGTAACCGTCGGCGGTGAGCACGTGCAAGCCGACGAACCAGTGGCGTTGCCTGCTCAGACGGCGCTGGCGGCGATGCACCGAAGCCTCGGCTTCGAACACCCCGATCAGTCCTTCCGCCACATCGACCTACCATCCTGGGACATCGACCGACCAACGGCGGCGGCCGTGGTGGACACGCTGTTCGGCGACCTCACCGAAGCTGCGCTTCGTGAAACCTCGCTCGGGCCAACCGTTTACCTTCGCACACTGGCTGACATCGAGCCCTTGCCCCTGCCGTGGCCACTCGACGGTGCGTTGCTCGACAACGTCCTGATCACCGGCGGCAGCGGCACGGTAGGACTGCACTACGCGCGGTACTTCGCCGAACGCGGAGCCCGTCGCATCGTGTTGCTCAGCCGGAGCGGTGTCGACGGCGCCACGCTGGCTGAGCTCGCGGGCCTGCACGGCGCAGAGGTGCTGGCACCGACGTGCGATCTCACCTCCGCCGAGGCGGTCCGCCCCGTCGCCGAGGCGTCCGCGGGCGATGGCGCGTCGCTGGTGATCCACGCGGCCGGGGCTGCGACTTTCGGCCTGCGCGACACGATCAGCCCCGTGTCGTTCGCCGAGACGGCCGCCGCGAAGCTCAGCGGCTTGGCCCGCATCACCGATCTGTGGCCGCTGCGACCGGGGGCACCTATCGTGGCGTGCTCGTCGGTGTCCGGGGTGTGGGGCGGTCGTGGGCATGCGGCGTACTCGGCCGCCAACCGGATGCTCGACGTGATGGCCGGTCAGCTTCGCGCCAACGGGAAGCACTGCGTCGCGGTGAAGTACGGACTGTGGGGCAGCGGCATCGTCGGCGCAGACGAGGTGGCCCGCATCGAACGTTCCGGGCTGCTGCCAATGCCGCCCGAGGCCGCGATCGCGGCGAGCTTGTCAGACCATGGCATCGATCCGCTGATCTTGGCCGCCGACCGAAACCGGCTGGAAACGTTTCTCGTCAGCCAACAGAGGTTCGAAACCGATTCCGAGACAGTGGTTTCTGATGTCGATACCGCCACCCGTGTGCGCATCGAGCTGGCCGCCGTACTGAAAACGGGTGACGCCGCAGTCATCGATCTCGATGCCTCGCTCGTCGATCTCGGCATCGACTCCTTGCTGGCGCTGGACCTGCGTAAGCGGTTGCGCAGAACCACCGGCAACTCCGTGGCGCTGGCTGCGCTGCTCGGCGGCATCACCGGCAGCGAGCTGATCGCCACGATCGACAACCCCGATCTTCCTCAGATTCATGAGAAGCCAGAAAAGGTGGAATCCCCGAGTGACTGACACCACGGACATTCGCGATGTCGGCGCACAGCGACTGGAACTGTTGCGCCGCAAGCTCGCAGAGCGTGGACTTCGATCGCACGACGAAATCGTCTCGGTTGCACCCGGACTCTCTGACGCACAGCGCCGCATGTGGTTCGTCCAGTCCGCCGATACCACGGGCGCGCTGCTCAACGTATGCGTGTCCTACCGCATCACAGGTGATCTGGACCACACCAGGCTGCGCAATGCAGTCGACGCCGTCGCAAGGACGCACCCCGTGCTGCGGACCACGTACGCCGCCGATGCCGACGGTGAGCCACAGCTGACGGTGCACGACGACCTCGCGCCGCGGTGGTCCGAACACGACCTTTCGGAGCTGTCCGAGCACGCCCGGCAGTTGCGCCTCGAGGTGCTGGCACAGCGCGAGTTCACCACCCCGTTCGACCTCGGCACCGATGCGCCGCTGCGGATCACCGTGGTACGCATCGGGGCCGATGAGTTCGTGATGCTGTTGGTCGCACACCACATCGCCTGGGACGACGGCTCATGGCAGGTGTTCTTCACCGATCTCACTACTGCCTACACCGGTGGCGAGCTGCGCCCGGTCACACCGGTTTCGGTTTCGGCACCGAACACCGAGGCCGAAGACTTGGCATACTGGCGCACCATCCTCGCGGATCCGCCGGAGGCCTTGGAACTTCCGGGTCCCAACGGTTCGGTGGTGCCGAGCACATTTCGCGCGCACCGCACGACCATCCGGCTTCCGGAGACCACCGTCGAGAAGGCGGCAACGCTCGGCAGGCAAACCGGCGCCACCCCCTACATGGTGTTGTTGGCCGCGTTCGGGGCGCTGGTCCACCGCTACACCCACACCGATGACTTCCTTATCGCCGCACCGGTTCTCAACCGAGACGGAAGCGTCGATAAGGCCGTCGGGTATTACGGCAACACCGTCGCGCTGCGACTGCGACCGCACGGTGACCAGACATTCCGCGCGCTGCTCGCCGAGGTTCGCGACACGGCGGTGGGAGCGTTCGCACACCAGCGGATCAACCTCGATCGCGTCGTCCGAGAGCTCAATCCCGACCGCCGCCACGGCGTCGAACGGCTGGCCCGGGTGAGCTTCGGCGCACGTGAAGCCGATGGCGGCGGTTTCAGCCCGCCCGGCATCACGTGCGCGCGGGCTGAGCTTCGCGGCCAATTCACGCAATTGCCTTTGGGTTTCATGGCCGAATTCGATGATCAAGGCGCGACAGTGGAGGCCGAGTATCTGGTCGAGGTCCTCGACGCAGCGCTGGCCGCCCAACTCCTCGCTCATTTCGCGGTGTTGCTCGACGCGGCGCTCGCCGACCCCGACCAGGCTCTGCGGGACCTTGCCATCATGGCCGCTGAGGACACGGCCTGGCTGCGCGACGCATCGTCGGGGGAGGAGTTCCACGCGCCCGCGACGACGCTGTCCGCGCTGGTGCAGGCGCAAGTCGCTGATGCGCCCGACGCGGTCGCCGTGGTCTACGAAGGCAGACGGTACACGTACCGCGAGATCAACGAGGCTGCGAATCGTGTTGCACACTGGCTGATTCGGCAGAACATCGGCACGGAGGACCGGGTGGCGGTGCTGCTCGACAAGTCGCCCGAATTGGTCATCACGGCACTCGGAATCCTCAAGTCCGGTGCGGTGTACCTGCCGGTCGATCCGACCTATCCCGACGACCGGCTGGCGTTCATTCTCAGCGACTCCGACCCCAAACTGATCCTGCGCGAACCGGTCATGAATTTAGGTGATGGCCCTGCCACCGATCCGACGGATCTGGACCGGGTCCGCCCGCTGAGCCCCGACAACGCCGCGTACCTCATCTATACGTCGGGCTCGACAGGATTACCGAAGGGCGTGCCCGTTCCGCATCGGCCTGTGGCGGAGTACTTCCAGTGGTTCCGGGGTGAGTACCAGATCAGCGACGCCGACCGTCTGCTTCAGGTGGCCTCGCCGAGCTTCGACGTGTCGATCGCGGAGATCTTCGGCATGCTCGCCTGCGGTGCGCGGCTTGTCATCCCGAGGCCCGACGGGCTGCGGGACATCGGCTACCTCACCGAACTGCTGCGAAACGAAGGCATCACCTCGATGCATTTCGTGCCGTCGCTGCTGGGCCTGTTCCTGTCACTGCCCGGCGTCAACCAGTGGCGCACCCTGCAGCGCGTGCCCATCGGAGGCGAAGCCCTGCCCGGCGAGATCGCGGACAAGTTCCACGCCACGTTCGACGCGTTGCTGCACAACTTCTACGGACCGACCGAGACGGTGATCAACGCAAGCCGGTACAAGGTCGAGAGCACGCAGGGCACCCGCATCGTGCCGATCGGAAAGCCCAAGATCAACACGCAGCTTCATCTGCTCGACGATGCCCTGCGGCCGGTTCCGGTCGGCGTCATCGGCGAGATCTACATCGGCGGGACACATGTCGCGAGGGGATACCACCGTCGGCCCGGCCTGACCGCCGAGCGGTTTGTCGCCGACCCGTTCACCCCCGGTGCAAGGCTTTACCGGTCGGGAGATCTGGCCCGCCGCAACGCCGACGGCGACATCGAGTTCGTCGGCCGGGCCGACGAGCAGGTCAAGATCCGCGGCTTCCGCATCGAGTTGGGCGAGGTCGCTGCCGCGATCTCCGTCGATCCCAGCGTGGGTCAGGCGGTCGTCGTCGTCAAAGATCTCCCTCACGTCGGCAAGAGCCTGGTGGGTTATCTGACACCTGCGACCAAGGGTGAACCCGTCGACGACGGGCGCATCCGTGCCCGGGTCGCCGCCGCACTGCCGGACTACATGACGCCGGCCGGCTATGTGGTGCTCGACGAGATTCCGATCACCGCGCACGGCAAGATCGACCGCGACGCGCTGCCGAGCCCGGAAATCGACAGCCGCACCGAGTTTCGCGCTCCCGCGGCGGGCACCGAGCAGACGATCGCGGAGATGTTCGCAGAACTGCTCGGCCTCGATCAGATCGGCGCCGACGATTCGTTCTTCGAACTCGGTGGGCATTCTCTGCTTGCCACCAAGCTGGTCGCCGCCGTCCGGACTCGGTGCAGTGTCGATCTGGGTGTCAGGGACATCTTCGAACTCGGCACAGTCGCCGCGCTGGCCGAACGTGTGGATGCCGGAGCGGCCGACGCCGGCGGGCGACCGCGGTTGGTGCCCGTGCCGCACGACGGTCCGGCCCAGATGTCGGCATCGCAGCTGCGGACCTGGTTCCAATACCGCATCGGCGGGCCAAATCCGGTGAACAACATCCCGTTCGCCGCTCGTCTTACCGGTCCCTGCGACGTCGACGCGTTGGCGGCGGCGGTGTCCGACGTGGTCGCCCGTCACGAGAGCCTGCGAACCAGCTACCGCGAGATCGACGGCACCCCATACCAGGTCGTCAATCGCGCCGCCGACACCCCGGTGCGTCG
>DATFCF010001043.1:0-7440 GCA_035253445.1 Mycobacterium sp. | reverse complement strand
TCATGGAGCGGTACGTGGACAGCAGTGACGGCGTTCGGATCGCGGTCTACGAACAGGGCAATCCCGACGGACCCACACTGGTGCTGGTGCACGGCTGGCCCAACTCGCACGTGATGTGGGACGGGGTCGTGGCGCTGCTCGCCGACCGATTCCGCATCGTGACTTACGACAACAGGGGCGCCGGCGCATCGTCTGTGCCCAAGCCCGTAAAGGCCTACACGATGGGCCGTTTCGCCGACGATTTCGCGGCGGTCATCGGTGAGTTGAGCCCCGGCAACCCCGTTCACGTGCTGGCGCACGACTGGGGCTCGGTCGGAGTCTGGGAGTATTTGTCCCGCCCAGAAGCAAGCGATCGCGTGGCGTCGTTCACGTCGGTATCCGGGCCCAGCGCCGATCACTACGCCGCCGTTATCCGCGAGGGCCTGGCCAGGCCGTACCGGCCGGTTCGGTTCATCCGTGCGCTGAACCTGGCGCTGCGGTTGTTCTACTGGATCCCGTTGTCGATCCCGGTGCTCGCGCCGGCAGCGATGCGCGCTGGCTTCGGGCGGCGGATCCAGCATGCCAATGCCCGCGACGCCCGCCCTGACCACATCCACTACGGCGACATCAATGCCGACGCGGCCAACTCGCTGAAGATCTACCGCGCCAACGCTTTACGCTCCGCCACCGGAGTCAAGACCGACCACTATGTCAGCGTGCCCGTGCAGTTGGTCGTCAACGCCAATGATCCTGTCGTCAAGCCGTACGCTTACGACTCCGAATCACGGTGGGTTGCGCGGCTGTGGCGCCGTGACATCGCGGCCGGGCATTGGTCGCCGTTTTCTCATCCTGCAGTTGTCGCGCGATCGGTGCGTGAACTCGTCGACTTCCTGGGCGGCAAGCCGCCGAGTCGGGCCCTGTTGCGCGCACAGGTCGGACGTCCGCGCGAATACTTCGGCGACACACTGGTTTCCGTAACCGGTGCGGGCAGTGGAATCGGTCGCGAAACCGCGCTCGCGTTCGCTCGTGAGGGCGCCGAGATAGTGGTCAGCGACATCGATGAGGCCAGCGTGAAAGACACCGCCGCCCAGATCGCCGCGCGCGGTGGCGTTGCCCATGCCTACATCCTCGACGTCTCCGACGCCGACGCGGTCGAGCGGTTCGCGGAGCAGGTCTGCGGAGATCACGGTGTGCCCGACATCGTCGTGAACAACGCAGGCGTGGGTCACGCGGGGTTGTTCCTCGACACACCTCGCGAAGAATTCGACCGGGTTCTCGACATCAACTTTGGCGGGGTTGTCAACTGCTGCAGGTCGTTTGGCCGTCGACTTGTCGATCGCGGCACCGGCGGGCACGTCGTCAACGTAGCGTCGATGGCCGCTTATTCGCCGCAGCAGTCGATGAACGCGTACTCCACCAGCAAGGCCGCGGTGTTCATGTTCGGCGACTGCCTGCGGGCCGAACTGGACCAGGCAGGAGTCGGCCTCACCACCGTGTGCCCTGGCGTGATCGACACGAACATCGTGCACACCACCAGATTCGACGTGCCCGCCGGAAAGCGGGCCAACGTGGAGGCGCGTCGCGCGCAGCTCGAGAAGTTGTTCGCCGCGCGCCGCTACGGCCCGGAGAAGGTAGCGAAGGCGATCGTGTCGGCCGTCAAGAAGAACAAGCCGATCCGGCCCGTGGCGCCCGAGGCCTACTTCGTGTACGTCGCCGCCCACCTGCTGCCGCAGGCGATGCGCAGTTCAGCGCGTGCGAGCGTGATGTAACTACCCGTTGGCGGCGATGTCCTCCAGCACCGCGAAAATGGTGCGGGTCGGCACACCGGTGCCGCCCTTGCCGGTGTAGCCCCACGGTCCACCGCTGTTGTAGGCAGGCCCGGCGATGTCGATGTGCGCCCACGCGACACCGTCGGCGACGAACTCGCGCAGATACGTTCCCGCCACGAGCATTCCGGCGTACCGCGATCCGCTGACGTTGGCCAGATCGGCCACCGTGGACTTGAGATCATCCTTGAGTTCTTCCGGCAGTGGCATCGGCCAGCCGTTCTCGCCAACCGCCTGCGAGATCTCGGCCACCCGGTCGCGGAATTCGTCGCTGCCCATCACGCCTGGTGTGCGGGCGCCGAGCGCCACCGTCTGTGCTCCGGTGAGCGTCGACGTCTCGATCAGATAGTCGGGCTCGTCCTCGCATGCCCGCACGATCGCGTCGGCCAGAATCAACCGGCCCTCGGCATCAGTGTTGAGCACCTCGACGGTGATGCCGCCGTACTGGGTCAGCACGTCGCCGGGTCGCTGCGCGGTGGCCGACGGCATGTTCTCGGCCATCGGCACGGTGGCGACGACGTCGATCGGCAACTGCTGCTTGGCGGCCAGCACCACCGTGGCGATAACGGCGGCGGCTCCACCCATATCGGAGGTCATGTGGTGCATGTTGGCCGCTGGCTTGATGGAGATGCCGCCGGTGTCGAACGTGATGCCCTTGCCGACCAATGCGACCTTCTTGGCCTTCTTGCTCTTTGCTCCGCGATGGGTGAGCCGGACCAGCCGCGGCGGGCGCGACGAGCCCTTGCCGACGCCGGTGACGCCGCCGTAGCCTTCCTTGGCCAGCGCCTTATCGTCGAGCACCTCGACCTCAAGGCCCGCGGCTTCGCCCAAAGCCTTTGCGCGCTTGGCGAATTCGGCCGGAAACAGGTGACTGGGCGGGGTGTTGACCAAATCGCGGGCGGTGGCCACCGCGGTCGCGATCGCCGCCGCTCGCTCGGCCGCCGCCTTGGTCTTGGGTTTCGTATCGGATGCCAGCACGGTGATCTCGCGCAGACCCGCGTCCTTGGGTGCGGTCTTGGAGCTGCGGAAGTCGGTGAAGCGGTACGCGCCGAGGATCAGTCCCTCGATAGCCGCGCCCAGGTCGAGGTCCGACAGCGTGGTGATCGCCGCCTCGGTGCCGTTGAGTGAGCGTGCGGCCACTCCCGCCGCGCGGCGGATCACGTCGGCAGGCCAACTATCGCGGTCCTTGCCCAGCCCGACGGCGAGCACGCTGCCCACCGGCAGCGACGGTGCGACCACTCGGGTGAGCTGCCCTTCGCCGCCCTTCGCGCCCAGCGCCTTCAGCACGACCTCGATCTCGCCGACGGCCTCCGCGTCGAGGACCGGATTGGCCACCACGGTTGCGGTCGCGTCCTCGTCCTGCCCGCTGATCACGGGCACGATCAGCACCGCCGAGTCGACCTTGCGCTTGGGCAGTGACGGGGCGACGGTGACGGCGGGCGGCTGGTAAGCGGGGTTTGCAGGGCTCACGAGCGTTCACCCTAGCCGTCAACGACGCAGGTGTAGGTCGTAGGCCAGCACCGGGGCATCGAAACCCTTGAGTATCAAGGGTTCCTGGACGTCAGCGGGCCAGTCGGGCAGCTGGTCACGGACATCGGCCGCGGCAAGGATCTGGCCGGGCTGCGCGGCGGCGACGAGCCGGGCCGCCAGATTGACGGTGTTGCCGAAGTAATCGCCGCCGATCGCAAGCGCCTCGCCGTAGGCGAGACCGGCGCGGACCTGCATCTGGGCCTCACGCGCCTTCCGATGATCGACCAGATCCACCGCCGCCTTGGCCAGCAGTTCCGGCGTCGAACTGACCCACATGACCTCGTCGCCGATGAACTTCACCACCCGGCCACCGTCGGAATGCACCACGTCGGTGACGGTGGCGTTGAACTCGTTGAGCAGGTCCGACAACTCCGCCGGTGTGAGCAGCTGCGTCAGAGCGGTGAAGCCGGACAGATCGGCGAAACCGACGCCGCACACCACGCTGGCCGACGTGTCGCGGACGACGCCCTCGAAGTGGGTTCGTGCGCTGCTCAAGTGGTGGCGGTGAACCGCATCGATCATCGCTCCGATGCGGGGGACGAACTCCGCAACCGCGCGGTACGCCTGCGCGGTGATGAGTTCGTCATGGCTGTGATTCATCTGTAGGTCGGGTGCGCGGGCGCGGACCACCGCTGACTCGGCCTCAGCCAGCCGGGCCATGGCCGCGCCCAGCACCCGCAGAAAGCCGAATGCACCGTCTTCGCTCATGACGGCCTTCATCGCGACCCAGGTCCCCAGCGCGTCGACATCCGCCTGGCTCAGGGCAACCTCATCCGGGCCGGCGACGGTGAGGCCGAGAACCGCCCACGCGGTTTCGATGCCGTCGAGAGGCGTGCCCAGCACATCGGCCGCCATCCGCAGGCTGTAGATCAGGCGGCCCGACCGCTGTAGCGTATCGCCGGCGAGGCCGAACAGCCGGCCGCGGCGCTCGGCCTCGAGCATCTCCTCGGCGGTGAACCCGAGATCGTCCAGGTACTCGATCAAGGCCGCTCGTGACCGCGCATTGGCGATTCCGGCGGCCTCCAGCGCGTCGAAATCGACCACCACCCGAGTCTGCCAGCGTGAACACCCGGATTAGGGTGGATTCCCGTGAGCGACACCGAGGCAAGCGAAGTCCTGCACGGCCCCCTCGAGGATCGACATCGTGAACTCGGCGCCAGTTTCGCCGAATTCGGTGGCTGGCTGATGCCGGTGTCGTATGCCGGCACCGTCAGCGAGCACACCGCGACACGCACCACCGTCGGCCTCTTCGACGTCAGCCACCTCGGCAAGGCGCTCGTGCGTGGACCGGGGGCCGCCGACTACGTCAACTCGGCACTGACCAACGATCTGCGTCGCGTCGGTCCCGGCAAGGCGCAATACACGTTGTGCTGCACCGATTCCGGCGGCGTCATCGACGATCTGATCGCCTATTACGTCTCCGACGATGAGATATTCCTGGTGCCCAACGCCGCCAACACCGCGGCCGTCGTCGCCGCGTTGGCCGAGCGTGCGCCTGCCGGGCTGACCATCACCGACGAGCACCGTTCCTATGCCGTGCTGGCGGTGCAGGGACCCAGATCGGCCGACGTCATCGGTGGGCTGGGGCTGCCGACCGACATGGACTACATGGGATATGTGGACGCCGAACTCGGCGGAGTCGGGGTACGGGTGTGCCGCACCGGCTACACCGGCGAGCACGGCTACGAGTTGTTGCCGCCGTGGGATCAGGCGCCTGTGGTCTTCGACGCGCTGGTCGACGCCGTCGGTTCGGCAGGCGGCGAGCTCGCGGGCCTTGGCGCCCGCGACACACTGCGGACAGAGATGGGCTATCCGCTGCACGGGCACGAACTCTCGCTCGACATCTCGCCGCTTCAGGCGCGCTGCGGGTGGGCCATCGGGTGGCGAAAAGACGCGTTCTGGGGCCGTGACGCGCTGCTCGCCGAAAAGGAGTCCGGCCCCAAGCGCGTGCTGCGCGGGCTGAAGGCGGTCGGCCGCGGCGTGTTGCGGCCCGACCTCAGGGTGCTCCACGGGGACACCGAGATCGGCGTGACAACATCGGGAACCTTTTCTCCGACTTTGAAAGTCGGCATCGCGCTGGCGCTGATCGACGCCGCCGCCGATATCGCCGACGGCCAGACGGTCTCGGTTGACGTCCGTGGCCGCGGCCTCGAGTGCGAGGTGGTCAAACCCCCGTTTGTCGAGGCAAAAACCCGGTAGCGAGCGGATATACAATCGCCTCATGACTGACCGCCTCGAGTTCACCGTCGATCGCAACGCGGATCCGGCGACCGACGAGGTACGCGCTGGCATCCTGGCCGATCCCGGATTCGGCCGCTATCACACCGACCACATGGTGTCGATCGACTACGTCGAAGCCAAGGGCTGGCACAACGCGCGGGTCATCCCGTACGGCCCCATCGAACTCGACCCGTCGGCGATCGTCCTGCACTACGCCCAGGAGATTTTCGAGGGCCTGAAGGCATACCGCTGGGCCGACGGCTCCATCGTGTCGTTCCGTCCGGAGGCCAACGCCAGGCGGCTGCGGAGTTCGGCACGCCGGCTGGCCATCCCCGAGCTGCCCGAAGAGATGTTCATCGAGTCGTTGCGCCAGCTGATCGCCGTCGATGAGCCATGGGTTCCGGCCGCCGGCGGTGAGGAGGCGCTCTATGTGCGGCCCTTCATCATTGCCACCGAACCCGGCCTCGGAGTGCGCCCAGCCACCGAATATCGCTATCTGGCGATCGGCTCGCCGGCGGGGGCGTATTTCCCTCGCGGCATCAAGCCGGTCAGCGTGTGGCTGTCCACGGAGTATGTCCGCGCCTGCCCCGGCGGCACCGGGGCCGCCAAGTTCGGTGGCAACTACGGCGCCTCCTTGGTCGCGCAGGCGCAAGCCACTGAGAACGGTTGCGATCAGGTGGTGTGGCTGGATGCCATCGAGCGTCGTTACGTCGAAGAGATGGGTGGGATGAACCTGTTCTTCGTGTTCGGCAGCGGCGGCTCCGCCCGGCTGGTCACCCCGGAGCTGACAGGCTCACTGCTGCCCGGCATCACGCGGGATTCATTGCTGCAGTTGGCAACTGATGCAGGCTTCGCCATCGAAGAGCGCAAGATCGACGTTGACGAGTGGCAGAAGAAGGCGGCCGCCGGCGAGATCACCGAGGTTTTCGCGTGCGGGACGGCCGCCGTCATCACGCCGGTGTCGCACGTCAAGTTCGACAGTGGTGAGTTCACCATCGCCGACGGTGAACCCGGCGAAATCACCATGGCATTGCGCGACACGTTGACGGGCATCCAGCGCGGTACGTTCGCCGACACGCACGGCTGGATGGCGCGGCTCTCCTAGCCGATCACCGCCTCGTGCTCGGGGCAGTAGGTGCCGATCGACGCGCCGACGATGTACGCCGAGTCACGGGCGTTTAGCTCCGTGTAATCGGACACGGCGGTGACCGCGTCGGCCAGGTCGCCGCCGTTGTCGAGCACATTGCACACGTCGTGGGCGAGGCTGATCGCTTCCTCGGCCGAAGGTGGTTCGATGCCCTGGTCGCTGATGACCTCCATGAAGGTGTCGTCAGCGGAGCTTGCCCCCGCGGTGGCGGCCGATCCGAGCGCGGCCAGGCCAAGGCCGGCGACAGCAGCGGCGGTGCCGACGAAGGTGGCGACGCGGCGAACGAACATTGAGGTTTCCTTTCGGTTGTCACGGTGTCCCGTGTGGGTACCGAAAGGGTCCGAGCCGCCGCTTGGCGAATCCTTGGCAGATTCTTGACGATGGCTTAGCCGGTGCCGACGGCCAACCCGCCCGCGGCCACCGCCGTCGTCACCTCGATCGCGGCGCCAAGCACGTCACCGGTGATCCCGCCGAACCGGTGAACACAGTGCGCGACCAACGCCGCACCGCATCCCACCGCGATCAGGACGACAACCGGCCCCTGCCATGGACGGGGGCTCGCCAGCACGGACAGCCCGGCAACTGCGACGACCCAGATCAGCCCGATGGCCGCCGGTTGCGTGCCCGCCACCAGCGCGCCCAGCGAACTGCCCGGTGCGGCGGGCACCGAGCGGCGGCACGCAAGCACCGCGGCCACCCGTCCCGCGGCCACCGCGACGATGACCGCGACGGCGCTCA
>DATFCF010001042.1:0-3562 GCA_035253445.1 Mycobacterium sp. | reverse complement strand
GACGACGCGTTGAAGGCCGCCGGTGACACTTTCAATCGGGTTGTGACAACGTCGGGACAGGGAGGCCGGTGTTCGAACGGGTTCGAACAGCGTTGCCGCTGGTGAGATGTGGAGCCGATGACGGGAATCGAACCCGCGTATTCAGCTTGGGAAGCTGATGTTCTGCCATTGAACTACATCGGCCTGTTTGACCACGAAGGCTAACATCCGAGCGGCTACGCTCGTCGCGTGCTGCTCTCCGATCGTGACCTCCGGGCCGAAATCGCCGCCGGACGGCTGGCTATCGAGCCCTTCGACGACAGCCTCGTGCAGCCGTCGAGCATCGACGTCCGGCTCGACAACCTGTTCCGGGTTTTCAACAACACCCGCTACACCCACATCGACCCGTCCATTCAGCAGGACGAGCTGACCACTTTGGTGACCGCCATCGACGGCGAGCCATTCGTGCTGCATCCCGGCGAATTCGTGCTCGGCTCCACGCTGGAGTTGTGCACGCTGCCCGACGATCTCGCCGGCCGCCTCGAAGGCAAGTCGTCGCTCGGACGACTCGGCCTGTTGACTCACTCGACGGCGGGCTTCATCGACCCCGGATTCTCCGGTCACATCACCCTCGAGCTGTCCAACGTCGCGAACCTGCCGATCACGCTCTGGCCAGGCATGAAGATCGGCCAACTGTGCCTGCTGCGGCTGACCAGTCCCGCCGAGCACCCCTATGGCAGCGCGCAGGCCGGCTCCAAGTATCAAGGCCAGCGCGGGCCGACGCCGTCACGCTCGTATCAGAACTTCATCAAATCCAGCTGACGCGAGCCGTTGGGCGGTTCATTCTGCGGTGAGGGCGACGGCCACTCGCTGGATTTCGCCGTGCGCGCAGAGTCAACGCGGGGAGCTGAGCGGCTGGCTGTGAGCATTCGGTAACTCTGCCGAGATGCGGGCCCTATGCTCTTCTCCGATCCGGAGGGAGCCCCGAATTGCAAGAGATCGATCCTGCCGCCACCGCCTGGCTGCTCGCCGCAACCGCAATGGTCCTGCTCATGACGCCCGGGCTGGCGATGTTCTACGGCGGCATGGTGCGCACCACCGGTGTGCTCAACATGATCATGATGTGCTTCATCGCGATCCCGGCGTGCACGGTGGCCTGGCTGTTGGTCGGCTACTCCCTCGCGTTCTCCGAGGACGCCGGCGGCGGTCTGGTCGGCGACCTCGCGCACTTCGGCATGCTCGGCATTGATCCGACCACCACACGCGGAACAGTGCCCGAACTCCTATTCGCGACTTTCCAACTCACCTTCGCGATCGTCACCGCCGCTCTGGTCAGCGGTGCGATCGCGGACCGCGCAAGGTTCGCCGCCTGGATGGCGTTCGTCCCGCTGTGGACGATCGCGGTGTATGCGGTGGTCGCGCACTGGGTGTGGGGGCCGGGCGGCTGGTTGTTCGAGCTGGGCGTGCTCGACTACGCGGGCGGCCTGGTCGTCGAAATCGTCTCGGGGGCTTCGGCATTGGCGCTGGCGCTGGTGCTCGGTCCCCGTATTGGTTTCAAGCAGGACGCGATGCGCCCGCACAACCTGCCGTTCGTCCTGCTCGGCGCGGGTCTGCTGTGGTTCGGTTGGTTCGGGTTCAACGCGGGCTCGGCGTTGGCCGCCAACGGGATGGCCGCGGCGGTCTTCCTCAACACGCTGGTCGCCGGATGTCTGGGCATGCTGGGCTGGATCACCGTCGAACGCCTTCGCGACGGCAAGCCGACCACATTCGGCGCCGCCTCCGGTGTGGTCGCCGGACTGGTCGCGATCACGCCGTCCTGCGGAACCGTGAACACGCTCGGCGCGATCGTTGTCGGCCTGGCCGCAGGGATCATCTGTTCCTTCGCGGTCGGGTTGAAGTTCCGGTGGGGCTACGACGACTCACTGGATGTGGTCGGCGTGCATTACGTCGGCGGCCTCGTCGGCGTGCTGCTCATCGGCTTCCTCGCCACTGAGGTGATGACAGCCGGTCCTGCAGGCCTGTTCTACGGCGGCGGATTCGTCCAGTTGGGCAAGCAGGCGCTGGCAGCCGTCGTTGTCGGGCTGTACGCATTCACCGTGTCCTATGTGTTGGCCAAGGTGATCGACCGCGTCGTCGGGTTCCGTGTCAGCGGCGAGGACGAGACGACAGGGGTCGACTTCACCCAGCACGCCGAGACGGCCTACGCCGAGGGCGTGCACGGTCATCAGCCGGTGCGCCGTCCCGGCTTACCCGGCTTACCCGGCGTGTTGGCGCCGCGCCCCGAGGCCGCCGAAGGAAGCTGATACCCAACAGCCAGGGGGAATTGAACCGCCAAGGGCGTGTTGTCGTTGGGCCGAGTAGGGTCAAAAAATACCGGCCTCGGCGAGCACCCATGCCGTTGCGATCCGGCGACAACTTCAACGCCATCAGCTAATGCCATTGGTTGTAACGCACCAGCTGATCGCGCCGATGAAGTATCTAGTTGTTGGCTCGCGCGGGATGAGTGCCTAGCGGCGACCTAATAGACGTAGCAAACACTTTGGAGGGGCCAGTGGACATCGTATTAGGTGTGTCGATGACACCTACGACGGTCCGCATGGTGCTGGTCGAAGGGGAGAAGGCGGACGGGGTAACCGTCGACCACGATGCCTTCGACGTGACGGCGAACGAAGGCTCAGCAACGTCGAGCGCAGCCGAACAAGTGATCGCTGCGGTACTGGGCACCAAGGAGAGCGCCGAAGCGGGCGGCCATCACCTCAGGTCGATCGGCGTGACGTGGAGTGATCACGCCGAAGCCTCGGTTCTGCGCGACGCCCTTTCTGCGCACGGCATCGACGACGTCATGCTCGTCTCCGATGGCCACGCCGCGGCCGCCCTCGCGCAGGCCGTCGGCCGCACCGTCGGATACGACACCACCGCGCTGCTTTTCATCGATCGCGACACCGCGACGCTCTCAGTGGTGCAGACCGACGACGGCTCCGTGGTGAAGGTGTTGAGCCGCACTCTGCACAGCAATGACGCGATGGCCGTGCTGACCGATATGGCCGCCGCCGTGGACGCCCAGGACTCGCCGCCACAGGGCATGTTCGTCGTCGGCTCCGGCGTCGACGTCAGCTCGGTGAAGGCCCACCTGCAACACCTCATCAGCCTGCCGGTCAGCGCACCCGAGGAGGCCGAGCTGGCCTTGGCCCGCGGCGCGGCGCTGGCATCTGCCAACGCACCCGCGTTCGAGGCCACCACCGTCGGGCTTGCGTACTCTCAGGATCCCGACGGCACCACCGCGGGCGCTGCCTACCCTGGCCTCGCTGCCGCGCAGACCCAGCTCGCACCGATCGGCGGCGCGCCATCGGCCGACGAATACGCGGCCGACACTGACATGGACCTGCCGGTCGAGGAAGGGCGCAAGCCTTTCCTTCTCGTCGGTAGCGCACTCACGTCGATCTTCGTGGTTGGCGTTGTGGCACTGGCCATTTCGCTTGCGGTGAGTATCCGGCCCACCGTTGATCAGCGGCCGAGTCCCGCTCAGAGCGCGATCCTTCCGAGCACCGTGGCCCCTGCCCCGCCGCCGGTGCAGGAGGCCCAG
>DATFCF010001041.1:0-12046 GCA_035253445.1 Mycobacterium sp. | reverse complement strand
ATGGGTCCGGTCGTCGGCGGGATCGGCGTGGACGTAATGCTGATCCGGTTTGCTCATCTTTGCCTCGCTTACCTGCATTTGTCCCGCATGACACGGTTGTCTCATATCACAGAACAATATGAGCTACGTCACTGTCAAGGGGTGCCGGCGTTAAGGTTCTGTTTCAGGGCAGTGCGAGGGCCGAACCCAAGAGCCGTGAGGGTTCCGGGCAAGACCTAGCGCATTCCGGTCGATCGAACGGGCGCCAGCTCGGGTTCCGATCACCAACAAGCCCGACGGTGGCCGGACCGCCGCCGACCAATCGTGTAACCCCGATTCGAGCTCGCTGGTGTGCTGGGTTTTTCGCATCGTGGCCGGCATGCAAATCCCCTCGATCCGACCATTGACAGCGAGAGGGAATCGCACTCACACTTGTCTCGCTGGCCGAGATAGTTGCAGAACCCGGCACAAACCGCGACCAGTGCTGCCTGTCCCCCAGCAGCCACACTCGTCAATCGGGATGGAGAACCGTCTTGAACAGCATTACTTCTCCAGCGGACATCGAGTCACTCGTCAAGGGGCGCGCCGTGGGGTACAGCCTGGAAGCCCCCTTCTACAACAGTCGGGAAGTCTTCGAACTCGACCTGGCCGCGATATTCGCCAAGCATTGGCTGTTCGTCGCAACCGAGGCGGAGATTCCCGAGCCCGGTGACTTTGTGACTGTAGATATCGGCCCGTCCTCGGTCGTCATCCTGCGCGACGACCACGGGGACGTGCGTGGGCTGTCCAACGTCTGCCGCCACCGTGGCTCACGGATCCTCGACGCCCCATGCGGCACGGTCGGCAACCTTGTGTGCCCCTATCACCAATGGACCTACCGAACCGACGGAAGTCTGATCTTTGCGGAGTCTCAGCCCGAGGCGTTCGACAAGGAACGATTCGGCCTAAAGCAGGTCAACGTACGGACCTTCGCCGGCCTGGTGTTCGTCTGCCTTGCCGGCGAGGCGCCTTCTGACTTCGACGAGGTGGTCAGCGCCATCGGGCCCTACCTGACCCCCTACCAGCTGACGAACGCCAAGGTCGCACACCAGATCGATATCGTCGAACAGGGCAATTGGAAGCTGGTGATGGAGAACAACCGTGAATGCCAGCACTGCGACGCCGCGCACCCAGAACTGATCACCGCCTACTTTCCCCTCTTCGGCTATTCCGAGGACGACATCACTGCCCGGCTTCGCCCGCTTTTTGCGCGGTACCAAACGGCCGTGGCGAGCCTGGAGTCGGCGTGCTCGGCGAACCGGTTCCCGCGTGGCGACCGCAGAGAGCTGGACAC
This sequence comes from Mycobacterium sp., assembly GCA_035253445.1. Classification (GTDB taxonomy): domain Bacteria; phylum Actinomycetota; class Actinomycetes; order Mycobacteriales; family Mycobacteriaceae; genus Mycobacterium. The sequence continues at coordinate 10,734 of DATFCF010001041.1, read as the reverse complement.
CCGCGCCACCGGCTTCCTGATCTCGCATGCCCCGTTGGACGGTGCAGGGGCCTCCTTCGGGCCGGGGGGCGAACAGGTTTCGAGAAAGCTCATGGGATCCATTGGCACCGCCTCGTTCGGCGACCTGGCCATCCACATGCAACCGAATTCGTGGTTCCACTTCCTCAGCGACCATGCGGTCGTCTTCCGGGTCCTGCCGGTGGCGCCCGACAAGACCGTCGTGCGGACCACGTGGTTGGTACACGGCGACGCCGTCGAAGGTGTGGACTACGACGTCGAGGTCCTGACAAAGGTGTGGCGAGCGACCAACGACCAGGACAGCGCTTTGGTGGCCAGGACCCAGAAGGGCGTCTCGAACCCGAGCTATCAGCCCGGGCCCTACTCAGTGGTCGAAGGCGACGTCGAGGCCTTCGTGAACTGGTACATCGGGCGCATGCAGGCGCATTTAGGCGTGTGAAAGCCGGCCGTGTGGGTGTCGAGAATATCGCGCGAATCGTGATGCTGGAGGTTACGTGAAATGGCGGTCGTGAACACCGCGCCGCAGATTGAGTCCGCCGCGGGCGGTGACCCTTTCGCTGCATGGGCCCGGCCTGGCTTGCTGCCTCCACGGTGGGCTCCGGACTGCTGGGGTGATGAGGAGCAGGCGATTCTGGTGTGTCGCCGGGTCTTCGACATCACCCACGACGTCAAGAGCTTCCACTTCGAACCGGACGGCGAACGTACGTTCAGCTTCGACCCGGGTCAGTTCATCACACTCCAACTCGATATCGACGGCGAGCGGATTGCTCGCTGCTACACCATTTCATCGCCGCCGACACGACCGCATCTGATCTCGATCACGGTGAAACGGGTGGTCGGGGGAACGGTGTCGAACTGGCTGCACGACAACGTCACCTACGGCACCCGGATTACGGCTGATGCGCCATTGGGGAGCTTCACGATCAGAGGCGAGCCGGCCCCGAAGTACCTGTTCCTGTCCGCCGGAAGCGGCATCACTCCGGTGATGTCGATGACCCGGACGCTGCACGACCTCGGTTCCGACGCAGACGTCCTGTTCGTACACTGCGCACGAACGCCGGCCGACATCATCTTCAGGCGCGAACTCGAAGGCATCGCTGCGGTGATGCCGAACATCCGGGTCGTTCACGTGTGCGAAGGCGACTATCCCTCCGAGCGCTGGATGGGACTGCGCGGTCGCCTATCCACGCCCATGCTCCAAGCCCTCGTCCCCGACCTCGCGGAACGTCAGACGTACACATGTGGGCCCGCTGCCTACATGGCCGCGGTTCGGGAAATCCTGGGGGACGTCGGGTACGACATGAGCAAGTACCACGAGGAGAGCTTCTCGTTCGAGCGGCTACCCGCTGCCGACGTACCTGTTCCCGTCGAGGGCGCCGAACAGTCGACGCTGCCCGCGGGCGCAGAGGACGTCAATGATTCACCTCCCGCGGGCACGGAGAACACCACTTCTTACAGCGTTGAATTTGTGCGCAGCGGCCGCCGCGTCACCTGCGGCGCGGATGAATTCGTCCTCGACGCCGCGTTAGCGGCCGGCCTCAGGCTGGCCTCTTCCTGTACCCAGGGCATGTGCGGGTCGTGCAAGACAACCATGCTGTCCGGAGAAGTGGATATGCAGCACAACGGTGGAATACGCCCGCGGGAAGTTGCGCAGAACAAGATCCTCGTCTGCTGTTCGAAGCCTCTGACCGATCTGCGCATCGACAGTTGAGCATGCCTCGTGACCAGCATTCCGCCAGCAGCTGACCATCTTTCGCACGCTGAGACGTATCGTTCTCCTATGGTGAACAGCCGCGCTGGGCGAGACAACTCCGTCCATTCTGTGGACCGTGCGATCTCGATCCTCCAGGTGTTAGCGCGCCATGGAGCCGCCGGCGTGACTGAAATCGCCACCGAATTAGACGTGCACAAGTCAACGGTTTCGCGCCTCTTGACCACCCTCGAGTCGCGTGGTCTTGTCGAGCAGAGCTTCAACCGGGGGCGGTATCGCCTCGGCTACGGCGTGGTGCAGCTGGCGGCCGGGGCGACCAAGAAACATGACCTATCCCTCATCAGCCGCCCAATCTGCCAGGATCTCGCCGAGACTGTGGGCGAGACGGTCAACGTGGCTGTACACGACGGCCGCAGTGTGGTCAGCGTCGACCAGGTGATCGGGTCCTCCACCGTGACCACGATGAACTGGGTCGGCCAGCGAACGCCGATTCATGCGACTTCGGCCGGCAAGGTCTTCCTCGCGCACATGCCGCCTCAGGAGGTCAAGGCCATCTTGGCCGCAGGTTTGGAACGCTTTACGGAACACACCATCGTGGATGCCAGGATTCTGTTGCAGCAGTTGGAGGTTGTGCGGAGCCAGGGCTACGCGCAGACGCTCGAGGAACATGAGGTTGGGCTGGCGGCCGTCGCCGCGCCGATCCGTGCACTCGAAGGCCAGGTGATCGCGGCCCTTACGATCTCCGGGCCGACCTTCCGGATCAACGAGCACACGATCCCCGTTGTGGCACCACATTTGATCTCCGCGGCTGCCGTAATCTCCGAGCGCAACGGCTATCCGAAGCCAGGCTGATCTCGCCAGCGCATCATTGAACCGCCTACCAAGAGTGATTGGCGATGATCGTCAGAGTCGCTACTGGGTCTTGTTCTCTTGCATAAGGATGTCATTGCACGGCTCGGTCACCGGCGGGCCAGTACTTGGCGCGCAGATCACGCTTGAGTACCTTTCCTGCTCCGGATAGGGGCAGTTGGTCGACGAACTCTATGCTTCGCGGAGCCTTGTACCCGGCGATGACGGTCTTGCAGTACTCACGCAATTCGACGGCGGCCGCGCTTGCCCCGGCCGCAGGTACGACAACCGCATGCACCCGCTCGCCCCAGCGATCGTCCGGCACTCCGATCACCGCACAAGCCGCGACCGCAGGATGTTTGGCGAGCGCGTTCTCGACCTCGGCGGAGTACACGTTTTCCCCGCCGGAGACAATCATGTCCTTGAGGCGGTCGACGATGAACACGTAGCCACATTCGTCCATGTAGGCGCCGTCACCGGTATGCAACCAGCCGCGACACAACGCACGAGCGGTTTCCTCGGGCCGGTTCCAATACCCGAGCATCACGTGTCCGCCGCGCACCACGACCTCGCCTATCACGCCGAGCGGAACCTCGGTGTCGCTCTCGTCGACGATTCGCACTTGAGCGTGCGGGGCGGCCCTGCCTGCTGAACGTCGAAGTCGCGGATTTTGGTGGCTGGCGGCATCCAACACCGTGATGACCGGAGATAGTTCGGTCATTCCGTAAGCCTGCACCAAATTGACTGTGGGCATTACTTTTTCGACGCGGTCGAGGATGGCCTCTGAGATCGGGGATCCGCCGTAGACCAGATGCTGAACACTGGAAAGGTCAGCGGCCCGAGCGGCAGCACTGTCCACCAGCATGTGGATCATGGTCGGCACTAGAAGCAGATCGGTGACTCTGTACCGGCTGATCGCCTCGACGACGGAGGCCGGTTCGAACGTGGGCACGATGACATGTGTTCCGCCGACACAATTCCGCGACATCCAGGCGCCGATGTCGGCCAGATGGAACATCGGAGCGGCGTGCAGAGAAATGCCACTCCTGGTGATGGTGTCGCCGTGCGCAGTGAATCCGAGGGCAGACGTCAGGAGGGCGCTGTGGCTGAGCATCACACCCTTTGGTGAGCCGGTTGTGCCGCCCGTGTAGAAGACCCCGGCCAAGTCGTCGCCGCCACGATAAGCATCCCCGACCGGTTCGTGGCTGGCGATGAGTTGCTCGATCGAAAGGAAATCGCGCGGAACAGGCGCGTCGCCGCAGTGGATCACTGCTGTCAGATCAGGGCATTCCTTGCGCAATGTCTGTGCTATCGCTGAGAATTCGTCGTCCACGATCAGCACACGCGTCTGGGAATCGATTAGCGAATAGGCGATCTCCGCCGGGCTCCAGCGGGTGTTCACCGGGTTGAGCACGGCGCCGGCCCAAGGTACCGCGAAGAAGTAATCGTGGTAGTGATCCGAGTTCAAGGCCAGCATGGCCACCCGGTCGCCGCGTTGGACACCTATTGCACGCAGCGCTGCGGCAAGTCGCGCCACCCGGTCAGCGCACTGCGCCCAAGTACGCACACGCCCCCTGTAGATGGTCGCAGGGAGCGCCGGTGTTTGCTGCACGGCACGATGCAGGCCTTGCGTCACACCCATCGGGTTCCCCGTCCGCGTCTGAATTCAATAGGCTGACAACAACGATGACGTCATGACGTCACCCATGTCTCGCGTAGCCACTACGCAATCAGGCTGCCCAAATACGCGATGGGCATGGCAATCGGTATCTCGAGGCAGGGTGAAACTGGGCAACCGAACTTGCCGCACGCGCGGTGGCCGGTGCGTGGTCGATGGGAGCGGATCGAGTAGCGCCTACGCGAGACGAACCCGGAGTCGAAGTCGTGTACTGAGCTGAACCGATGAGCGCGAGCGACGGAGTACGGATGACCGCGAACGAGACCGTGCCAACTCGACCACCAACAGAGGCGGCAGACCGTCTTCTCAGGTATGCCGCCTTCGGATACGCGATCGGCATGGCCGTACACGGTAGCGACCATGCGTTGCGTGGACTCACCGTGGATAACCACCACGCAGTGTGGCCAGGCGGCGTGCAGATCGTGATGGCGATGCTGACATTGGCGCTTTCGGCGTTGATACTCACTTTGGTGCTGTCTCGTCAACGACGCGCGCCCATCGCCGCGATCGTGATCGGTTTCGGCAGTGCGGCGATTTTCCTGCTGATCCACATGCTGCCGGCGTGGGGATACAACGACTCCTTCGTATCCGCAGGAAGTGACGCGCGGATCACGGCCTTTTCGTGGATTACCGCGACGCTGGGGATCAGCGCCGCGTTCCTACTCGGCCTCGCCGGACTTCGCGCGCGGCACCGGTAGGAACACGTTCCTCACACCATCCATTGGCGCAGCACCTTGGCTTCTGCATGCGCCGGTCAAGGAAGTCCGCCTGGCCCAGTGAGATTGGGAGAAAACCCGGTCAGAGTCATGCCGACGGCGGCGGGGGCGGCGCGTGTGTGGCGTAAATTATGAAAGAGCGTAGTGACTACCCGAGACGCTGGGGTCGCAGTTGCCGTGTACTAGCGCAGTGCACCGGAAACCTGTGATGAGCACCTGCCTGAGCAGACCTGTGTGCGCTGGATCACAATCCAGCGGGCCCGCAGTCCATGGCGGTCCACGAAGTGACTCGCATCCGAAGCGGAAGGGTCAGCGGTGATCGCCACGTACGCGGCCACTAAACCCATTCGCGGTCTGGGCGGCTTCTTTGCGATGTCCATGGACACGTTCGTGCAGATGTTTCAGCGGCCGTTCGCCTGGCGCGAATACCTGGATCAAACCTGGTTTGTCGCGCGGGTGTCGCTGTTACCGGCATTGATGTTGACCATCCCGTACACGGTCCTGTTGGTGTTCACCTTCAACATTCTGCTGATCGAGTTCGGCGCCGCCGACCTCTCTGGCACAGGCGCTGCGATCGGCACCGTCAGCCAGATCGGGCCGATCGTCACCGTCTTGGTGGTCTCCGGCGCCGGGGCCACCGCCATGTGCGCAGACCTCGGTGCGCGGACCATCCGTGACGAACTCGACGCGCTTCGGGTGATGGGTATCAACCCCATCCAGGCACTAGTCGTCCCCCGCGTGCTGGCTGCCACCACCGTCGCGCTTGCGTTGTCCGCGACCGTCATCATGTTCGGTCTCGCCGGCGGATTCGTCTTCGCCGTCTACATCCAGCATGTCCCGCCCGGTGCTTTCGTGGCCGGGCTGACGGTGCTCACAGGTGGTGCCGACGTCCTGGTTTCCCTGGCCAAGGCCGCATTGTTCGGACTGACCGCCAGCCTGATCGCCTGCTACAAGGGCATTTCCGTCAGCGGTGGTCCCGCCGGTGTCGGCAACGCAGTCAACGAAACCGTGGTGTTCACCTTCATGGCGCTGTTCGCGATCAACGTCATCGCTACCGCCGTCGGCGTCAAGGTGACAGTGACATGAGGGTGGCTCTGTGAGCGTCGTGGTCTACAAGCGGTACCCGCGCCTGATGCGCTGGGTGGACCGCTGGCGCAGCGGGTGGAACCGGCTCGGGATCCAGATGCAGTTCTACGCGAAGACGCTGGGTTCCCTCGGCGATGCCTTCATCAACTACCGCACCGAACTCGTCCGGCTGATCGCGACGATGGGCCTGGGCACCGGAGCGCTCGCGGTGGTCGGCGGCACCGTCGCGATCGTGGGATTTCTCACCGTGTCGACCGGCGCTCTGGTGGCGGTGCAGGGCTACAACCAGTTTGCTTCCGTCGGTGTGGAGGCCCTGACCGGCTTCGCATCGGCGTTCTTCAACGTCCGGCTGATCGCGCCGGGCACGACCGCGGTGGCGTTGTCGGCCACCATCGGAGCCGGTGCCACCGCGCAACTGGGGGCCATGCGGATCAATGAGGAGATCGATGCGCTCGAGGTGATCGGTATCCGCAGCGTCACCTACCTCGCGTCAACGCGGGTGTTCGCCGGTGTGATCGTGGTGGTGCCGTTGTACTGCGTGGCGGTGATCATGTCCTTCCTGGCGTCCCGCTTCGGGACCACAGCAATCTACGGCCAGGGCTCCGGTGTTTACGACCACTACTTCAATACGTTCCTGAACACCACCGACCTGATCTGGTCGTTCTTCCAGTCGGTCGCGATCACGATCGTGATCATGCTCGTCCACACCTACTACGGATTCACCGCCTCAGGCGGGCCCGCCGGGGTCGGTGAAGCGGTCGGTCGAGCGGTACGTACGTCGTTGGTCGTCGCGGCAGTCGTGGTGGCGATGCTCTCGCTGGCCATCTACGGGCAGTCCGGCAACTTCCACCTGGCGGGATAGCTCATGGAAACCAGACCAGGTGAACACCGCATCCGCCCGGCGTGGTGGACGGTGATCCTGCTCGTCGCTGTCGCCGCGTTCTTCTTCGTGACATCGGCGTTCTTCGGCGGCACGTTCAGGTCTTTCGTCCCGGTGACGCTGACATCGGATCGTGCCGGCCTGGTGATGGAGACCGGCGCGAAGGTCAAGATGAACGGCGTGCAGGTCGGCAGGGTCAGCCAGATCCGCGGTGGCAACCAGGCGGTGGGTCTGCAGCTGGAGATCGACCCCGATCAGATCCGCTACATACCCGCGAACGTGGAGGCTCAGATCACGGCCACCACCGCGTTCGGCGCAAAGTACGTCGACCTGATCTACCCGTCCGATCCGAGCGCCAAGCGGCTGGCCGCCGGTGCGGTGCTCCAGTCGCGCAACGTCAGCACCGAGGTGAACACCGTCTTCCAGAACCTGGTCGACGTGCTCAAGCTGGTCGACCCCGCGAAGCTGAACGCCGTGCTGACGGCGCTGGCCGACGGCTTTCGCGGACAAGGGGAACGGATGGGTGAGGCCATCACCGACCTCAACGAAGTGCTACTGGCCGTCAACCCACGCAGTGAAACCATCCGGGCTGACTGGCAATCGTTGAAGGACGTCAGCGACACCTATAACGTTGCCGCCCAGGACATCCTGACAACTCTGAACGCGGCCAGCACCACCAGTACGACTATCACGAATCACGCATCAGCCCTGGATGCCCTGCTGCTCAACGTGATTGGTTTCGGTCGGGCCGGCGTCAACCTGCTCGCGCCAAATCAGAAGAACCTGATCGACGCGGTCAACATCCTCGAGCCAACGACAAACTTGCTGTTGAAGTACAACCCCGAATACACGTGCATGCTGAACGGCGCCAAATGGTTTCTCGACAACGGGGGTTACGAAGCCTGGGGTGGTAACGGTCGGACGGCCGTCTTCGACATCGCTCTGCTGCTCGGCAACGACCCGTACATGTATCCGGACAATCTGCCTATCGTCGGTGCGAAGGGCGGTCCCGGCGGTAAGCCCGGGTGCGGTTCCCTGCCGGACGCCTCCAAGAACTTCCCGGTGCGCGCGCTGGTCGCCAACACCGGTTGGGGCACGGGGCTGGATATCCGGCCCAACCCGGGCATCGGTTTCCCCGGCTGGGCCAACTACTTCCCGGTCACCCGCGCGGTGCCCCAACCGCCGAGCATCCGCAACCTGTTCGGCGGACCGGCACCCGGACCGATCCCGTACCCGGGCGCTCCGCCCTACGGCGGAGACCTGTATGCCGACGACGGAACGCCGCTGTGGCCGGGTCTGCCGCCGGCGCCGCCGCGCTCGGATCAGCCTCTGCCCGATCCGAACAACCCGCCCCCGGGTGCCGAACCGTTCGTGCCGCCGGTGCCCGCGGTTCTGACGCCGACACCGTTGCCGCCACCATGACCGATCAAGCGTCGACAGGAATGAAGCAGTGAGAAAAGACCTCGTCGCTACCGTGGTGCGCGTCGCCGTCTTCCTGACGGTCTGCGCGCTGGGGGTTTTCGCGTTGCTGGCGATCTTCGGGCAGTTGCGGTTCGGGGAAGGTAAGGCCTACAAGGCCGAGTTCAGCGACATCAGCGGGCTGAAAAAGGGCGACTTCGTCCGGATCGCCGGCGTGGAAGTCGGTCAGGTGCAAAGCATCTCGATCCGTCGCGATGCGATCGTGCAGGTCGACTTCACTACGGACAACTCGGTGATTCTCACGGAGGGCAGCACGGCAGCAGTCCGCTACGACAACCTCATCGGTGGCCGCTACCTCGAGCTGCAGGAGGGCCCCGGCGGAATCGAGCCCCTCAAACCCGGCAACACCATTCCGTTGGCCAGAACCCAACCCGCACTGGACCTCGACGCGCTGATCGGCGGATTCCGCCCGTTGTTCAAAGCGCTTGACCCAGAACAGGTGAACGCGTTGAGCGGCCAGCTGATTCAGGTATTCGAGGGACAAGGCGCCACGATCGGCTCATTCCTCACCCAAACCGCCGCGCTGACCAGCACACTGGCCGACCGCGACCAGCTGATCGGCCAGGTCATCACCAACCTCAACGCGGTGCTGGGCTCGCTCGGAGACCAGAGTGACCGGTTCGACAAGGCCGTGACGTCGCTCTCGGAGCTGGTGCACGGCTTGGCGGCCCGCAAGACCGACATCACCAACGCGGTGGCATACGCCGACGCCGCCGCCGGCTCGATCGCCGGTCTGATGGCGGAGGCCCGGCCACCGTTGCAGAACGTCGTTCACCAAACAGACCGGGCCGCAGGGATCGTCGCGGCCGACCACGACTATGTGGACAACCTGATCAACACGCTGCCGGACAGATACCAAGCACTGGCCAGGCAGGGGATCTACGGCGATTTCTTCAGTTTCTATCTCTGCGACCTGGTGCTGAAGCTCAACGGAAAGGGCGGCCAGCCGGTGTACGCAAAACTCGCCGGGCAGCCAACAGGGCGGTGCGCACCAAAATGAAATCGTTCTCCGAACGCAGTCCCATCGTCATCGGCTTTGCCGGCGTGGCGCTGGTAGCAGGAATCACCACGGCCGCGCTCAATTACGACAAGCTGCCCGTCTTCAACAATGACTCAACGTATTCGGCTTACTTCGCCGATACCGGCGGACTGCATTCGGGCGCCAGCGTCCGAGTCTCCGGCCTCGCGGTGGGAAAGGTTTCCAGCATCGCACTGGACGGACCCCGCGTGCTGGTGACGTTCACCGTCGACAACAACGTCAACCTTGGCGAGCGGACCGAGGCGGCGATCAAGACGAAGAGCCTGCTCGGAACCAAAGTCCTGCAAGTCACACCTCGGGGTGACGGGCAGCTGTCCGGCACGATCCCCCTCGAACGGACGACCTCGCCCTACCAGCTGCCCGACGCCCTCGGAGACCTCGCGACCACGATCAGCGGTCTTGACACCAACCAGTTGTCGAACGCGCTGGCCACCGTGTCGCAGACCTTCTCCGACACGCCGCCGGATGTAAAGATCGCGGTCGAGGGCGTCGCGAGGTTGGCCGACACCCTCAACCGGCGAGACACGCAATTGCGAAATCTGTTGGCCAACGCCAAGAAGGCGACAACAGTGCTGGCCAACCGCAGCGACCAGGTGGTGAGCCTGGTTGCCGATACCAACGCCCTGTTGGTCGAATTACGAACCCAGAGCGACGCATTGGACAGGATCTCCGGCAACATCACCGAGGTTTCCCGCCAGCTGCGGGGCTTCATCGCCGAGAACCGCCAACAGCTGCGCCCGATGCTCGACAAGCTCAACGGTGCGTTGACCATCATCAACAACCGCAAGGAGCGTGTGCAGAAGGCCGTGAAACTGCTCAACGACTACGCGATGTCGCTTGGCGAATCGGTGTCCTCCGGGCCATTCTTCAAGGCGTACGTGGCCAACCTCTTGCCGGGTCAGTTTGTGCAGCCGTTCGTCGACGCCGCGTTCTCCGACCTAGGCGTCGACCCTGCCACCTTGGCACCGTCGCAGCGCACCGATCCGCCGACGGGTCAGCCCGGGACGCCAGCGCTGCCTGTGCCCTACCCGCGTACCGGCCAGGGTGGCGAACCGCATCTCACACTGCCCGACGCGATCACCGGTAACCCGGGGGATCCCCGGTACCCCTACCGCGAGCCACTGCCGGCCCCTCCGCCCGGTGGTCCACCGCCGGGACCGCCGGCACCAGCACCGCCGGATCTGCAATCGACACCCGAGCCCACGCCTGCGCCGGTCTACCACCCGGCGCCCGATGAAGTGGCACAAGCTCCGACGGGGGATGAGCCACTTCATCGGG
>DATFCF010001040.1:0-15061 GCA_035253445.1 Mycobacterium sp. | reverse complement strand
AGGCGCCCTGCTGATTCGGGGCCCTCAGCTGCTGATGGGATATACCGACCAGCGCCGCACGGACGAACAGATGCACGACGGCTGGTTCGACCCCGGCGACGTCGGGCGCGTGACCGTCGACGGCTGGCTCCAAATCACGGGACGCACAAAGGACATCATCAACCGCGGCGGCGAGAAGTTCTCGGCCCGCGACATCGAGGAAGCGCTGCTCAGCCATCCGGACATCGACCGGGCTGCGGTGACCGCCGTGCCGCATCCCCGATTCGGAGAAGCCGTCGCGGCCTTCATCGTGCTCACTACCGCAGGCAGCTGGGAAGGCCCCGCCACGGTGTCCGCCTTTCTGCTCGAAAGCGGCCTCGCCAAGGCGAAGATCCCCGTCGAGTGGAACGTCGTCGACCAAATCCCCGTGACCGCAACAGGGAAGGTGCAAAAACACCTGCTCGCGCAGCTGCGCACCAACGTACTTGCGTAGTTGCGCACCAACCCAAAGGAGCACATGTGAAAGACGTAGCCATCCTCGGTGTCGGGATGACGCCCTTCGTCGCCAAGACCGAGGCCTCCCTTCGTGAGCAGGTATACCGCGCGGGCCGGGCGGCCCTTGGCGATGCGGGCGTGACGTTTCCACAGGTCGAGTCCGTGTACATGGGCTATCTGTGGGAGCCGACGATGACCGGCGTCAGGTTTCTCAAGGAGTTCGGCCTGACCGGAGTTCATGTTCAGCACGTGCAGAATGCGTCGGCCACCGGGTCGGCGGCCATGCTCGAAGCCGTCCGCACGGTCGCCGGCGGTCACAGCGAGGTCGCGATGGCCATCGGCTTCGACGACATGCAGCACATCTCTGGTACCGGCTTCTCCAGCGAGTCCGCCGAGGGCGTGATCTTGCCTGCCGCGTTCTTCGCGCTGTGGGCTCAGGAGCGCATGCTCGACTACGGCACCACACCGGAGACGCTAGCCACGATCGCCGCCAAGAACTGGAACAACGCCGCTCTCAACCCCATGGCTCAACGGCAGCCGGCCACGGCCGTCACGCCCGAGAAGGTGATGGCGTCGAAGATGATCGCCGATCCGCTCACCTCGATGATGTCGGCTGCGGTCGGCCAGGGCGCCGCCGCGGTCATCGTCGGTAGCGTCGAACTCGCCCGCAAGCTGCATCCGGATCGTCCGCCGGTGCTGGTCTCGGCGGCGACGATGCAGAGCGAGAGCTATACCCCCCACCACTTGTTCGTCGGTCCGGTGGTCGGCCCGTCGGAAATGACCGCGACCACTGCGGAAGCCGCCTACAACCAAGCTGGGCTGGGCCCCGAGGATCTCGATATCGTGCAGGTTCACGACGCGTTCCCGGTCGAGGAACTGGTGTACTACGAGAAACTGGGGATCTGCCCGGAGGGCGAGGGCGACAAGCTCGTCGCCGACGGCGCCACCAGCCTCGGCGGCCGAATCCCGTTCTCGACAGATGGCGGATTGATCGGCCGGGGCCATCCCGGAGGGCCGACGGGCCTGGCCCAGATCTGGGAGACGACGTTGCAGCTGCGCGGTGAGGCGGGCGCCCGCCAGGTTCCCGATGCGAAAGTGGGCTTGTGCCACATGGTCGGCGGCGGCAGCGTCTGCGTCGTGCACATCCTGCAGCGCGGGACGTAACACCTCACCAAGTGCCGTGCCGGTGACCTAGTCACCTCGCGGTAGTCTCGCCCAGCACACTTGCGGCGATTGTCGCGACGAGGGTCTGCTCATCAGCATCGATATCGCCACTAAGCCACGCGATGATCAGGTCAGTGCCGCCAACGACCACGATGCGTGTGGCTAAGTCTTGTCGGACGGATATCGGATCGGGAGGATAAACCACGACCGCGGTTTCGTTCAGTCTGCGGGTGAACTCGCCAATGGCTTGCTCCTGGCGCGCCCTAAGCCGGGGGAATGCCGAGCATTCCATGTACAGGCGGGCCCACGCAGGATCAGCGGCGAGCAGACGGACGACTGCGCTCGCTGCGCGATGGACTTGCTCGTGTCGCGTCGGTGCCTGTAAAGCGGAGTCAAGTGCCGCACGCAACTCGGTGAACAGCATCTCGGCACAGGTGTCGAGCAGCGTGTCCCGGCTGGCGAAGCTCACGTAGAAGTAGCGCTTGGTCAACCCGGCCACCTGGGACACTTGCTCGGCGGTCACTGCAGCAACGCCATGTGTGGCGATCGTTTCTCGGGCAGCTTCGATGAGCCGGCGCCGCCGGAACTCATGCCGCTCGACAGCACTCTTCCCACCGTATGGACGGCCCACCGCGCTCATCACCAAATCTTGACGCATCGTGCCAACGACCATAATCTGACACAATCCCGTGTCAGATTATAGTGAGGATGGTTACGCGATTCCCCGTCGAACGGCGAATCCAACGCTCCAAATCGCCGAGCCAAGCGCCCTAGACGGACCCGGCTCGCCAGGGTCACGCGTAAGAAGGATTGGCCGGTGACCATCCCGTCGGACACGCCTGTTTCACTGATGCGCTCATATGCCACTGAAAGGTGATGTAGCCCAATGCTTGTACCGTTCGACGACTATCCGGTCCATCAGACATCAGTGCCGTTGGCACAAGCAGGTGCTGGCAACCCGCATTATTACGACCGGTTCTGGTTCAACGGCTTTCGCGAGGACTTGATGTTCGGGGTCGCGTTTTGTTCGTACCCCAACCGGCAGATCATGGATGGCGCGTTTTCGGTTGTCCAGAATGGTCGCCAGCTTTCGGTATTCGCAAGCGGCAGAATCAATCCCGATCCTGTCAACACTTCGATGGGACCGATCCGGGTCGAGATCGTCGAGCCCATGAGGGTCAACCGGGTTCGCGTCGACGCGCCCACGTACGGACTGGTTGCAGATCTGACCTACACCGCCAACACCATGGCCGTCGAAGAGGCTCGGCAGATCCAATACGACGGGGCACGACTGTTCATGGACTGCACTCGGGCCACCCAGTGGGGCACCTGGACCGGCACCCTCTGCGTCGACGGAACTGAAATCGACCTGGGCCAGAAAGGGGTCTGGGCCACAAAGGACCGGTCGTGGGGAACCCGTACCACGCATGGCGCCTACGGTGGGGCCCCCAAGCCGCCGACGCAAATGCTGTTCCTTTGGTCACCGATCCACTTCGACGACGAGTGCTTTCATTTCTTGGTGTTCGAGAAGCCCGATGGCTCGCAATGGGCCGATGACGCGATGATCGTCCCAAAAATCGGTACAGCACAACAGGTTCCGGATTCGCGGATCGAGCCGACTCCGTTGGCCAGAGTCGAGCACTTCATCGACTGGGCACCGGGCACAAGGCGGTCACGGTGCGCCACGCTGATCACCCACACACTGGAGGGCGAGTCGGACGAGATGCGTCTCGAGCCGCTGATGACGTTCCAGATGAAGGGAATCGGTTACGGCCATCCCGTCTGGGGCCACGGCGAATGGCACGGCGAACTCGCGATAGGTGGCGAAAACTACGCTGAGAATTCCCAAGACTGTCTCCAACCCGAGAATTTGCACGTACAGCAACTTGTGCGGGCGCGCTGGCGCGGGAAGCAGGGGCTGGGCGTCCTCGAACAGATCGTGGTGGGTCCGCATGGCCGATATGGGTTCTGCGACTTCCTCGACGGTGCGGGGGACCATTGACGGCAACGGCCCGTAATTCACGAGTTCACTGACCTCGTTCAGGACCGGTTCGCCGCTCTTTCTCATGGCCGAGACACCAGGGTCCACATAGCTTGCATCGAACTCTGCCTCGGAACTTCTGCAACGATTCGTCAGCGCGACGACCGAAGACACGGAATAATACTGTTTACGTTGTCGTCAACAATTGCCCTGGCCGGCAGATAACCCCGGCGCTTGTCGAGCTACCCGACGGGTTGCCGTGATGGGTTGCTCTGTCAGCGGTTATTGAATGTCCGCGCGGCTTCGAAGCACGTCGGTCAGACAGACCCAAGAATCTCGGACGTGCAACCACTTGTCGACTGAACGTAAATACGATTATGTTAGAGTGTGAGCTACGTCATCTAACGCGACGTCAGCGGCCCTACTCCACACGAACGGGAGACGTGATGACCAGCATCGCCACCGAACGCGAACACGACGCCATCGACCTGTCACGGCAAGAGCTCTGGGCGGGCCCTTCGGCGGAGCGGGAAGCGCTTTTCGCCGAGCTTCGCCGGGATCGGCCGGTTACATGGCAACACCCGATCCGAAGCCCGATGATGGAGCTGATGGGCCAGGAAGGCCCCCCCGGATACTGGGCCGTCACCCGCCTCGACGACGTCGTCACCGTCAGCCGCGCCGCCGACGTGTTCTCCTCGCGAGCCGGCGGGGTGATGATGGAGGAGATGCCCGACGAGGTCCTCGAAGGGTCCGCGTCGATCCTGTCGATGGACGAGCCGCGGCACGGCAAGGTTCGGCGGGTCGTCGCCTCGGTGTTCACCCCTAGGCGGATCGGACAGATTCGCGACCAGATCTACAACCAGGCTCGCCAGATCGTCGATGACATCGCCGATAGCAAGGACGAAGTCGAGTTCGTCCACGCAGTGTCGGCGCGCCTGCCGATGTGGACCATCTCCGAGATGGTCGGCATTCCCGAAGAACAGCGCGAAGAGGTCACCGAAGCGGCCGTGCCGATGACGGCGTGGGACGACGAAAGCACCTCGGGCACCGACGCACTCACGACGATGCTCACCGGCATGACGACGCTGCACGCGCGATGCCAGGAACTCATCGAGGCACGCCGATCAGTTCCGGCGGACGACTTGATGACCGCGCTCGTGCAAGCCGAAGTCGACGGGGTGCGTCTGACCGATGACGAGATCCGATCCTTCTTCGTCCTGGTGTGCGTCGCGGGCAACGACACCACGAAGCAGACCACCACCCACACCATCCGATCGCTGACGTCCAACCCGGATCAGCGCGCCTACCTGATGGAGGATCTCGACGGCCGCATCGACGTGGCGGTCGAGGAGTTCGTCCGCCACGCGACGCCGGTGATGACGTTCAAGCGAACCGCCACCGCGCAATTCGAGCTCAACGGCCAGATCATCGAGCCAGGCGAAAAGGTGGTGATGTTCTACAACTCCGCCAACCGCGACGAGAAGCACTTCGCTGATCCTCACAAGTTCGACCTGACGCGCAAGCCCAACCCGCACGTCGGCTTCGGCGGACGCGGTCCTCATTACTGCCTCGGCAGCCACGTCGCCAAGCTGCAACTCCGCGCGATCATCACCGAGCTGCTCACACGGCTGCCCGACATCCAAGCCGTCGGAGAGCCCAGCTACCTCACCAGCACGTTCATCAACGGAATCAAGAGCCAGCACGTGCGGTTCACCCCGGAATCCGCCCGCCGCTAGGCAGTCGGCCCCATCGAAACATAAGGACGCACAACATCAATGGCTGATTTCGAAGGAAAGCGGTACGTCGTAACCGGAGCGGCGTCCGGAATCGGGCACGCGACGGCCGAGCGGCTGCTCGCCGCCGGCGCCGAGGTGTACTCCCTCGACCGCAATGCACCGCAAGCCGCGGTGACCGGCCACATCGAGGTCGATCTCGCCAACCCGCGCAGTATCGACTCCGCCGTCGAGCAACTCGACAAGGAATACGACGGACTGATGAGCGTGGCAGGCATTCCAGGCACGGCGCCTGCAGACCTCGTCATTGCGGTCAACAGTCTCGCGGTTCGCCACCTCACCCAGTCATTCGCGCCCAAGCTCGTCAAGGGCGGTTCGGTGACGATCGTGTCGTCGTCGGCCGGCTTCGGCTGGCCCGCCCGGCTGCCTGCCATCCAGCAACTGCTGGCCACCAGCAGCTTCGAAGAGGGTGTTGCGTGGTTCAAGGCGAATCCGCAGCAAGGCAACGCCTACAACTTCTCCAAAGAGGTCACCACCGTCTACGCCATGTCGCAGGCGCTGACGGCGCTGCAGGGCGGCTACCGGATCAACGCAGTCCTGCCCGGACCGGTGAACACGCCGATCCTGGTCGACTTCGAAGAAACGATGGGCAAGGACATGCTCGACGGCGTCAAGATGCTGCTCGGGCGGCACGCCGAACCCGACGACATCGCCAAGGTCATCTTGATGCTGGCATCCGACGCCAGTGGCTGGATCAACGGACATGCCGTCGTGGTCGATGGCGGTGTCACGGGTGCGGTGTTGTCCGGCGTCGTCCCGGCTCCCGCGATCTAGGGAAGGCCACATGTCCACCCCAACGAGGAATGCGGCCGCAGCGACGGATCTGACGACAGCGCTGCCCGAATTGCGCCGGGTCTTCGCCAGCGGTCGCACGAAGCCGTTGGAGTGGCGGCTGGCCCAGCTGCGCGGGATCGAGCTACTGCTCGACGAACAGGAACCCGCCATCGCCGGGGCGCTGGCCGAGGACCTGGGCCGGTCGGCAGTCGAAACCTGGTTCGGCGATATCGCCCCGCCCAAGGGCGAAGCCGCCTACGCCAGAAAGCACCTCAAGCGGTGGATGCGGCGCAAGCGGATCGGTCTGCCTCTGGCGCACCTGCCAGGTCGGGGCTGGGTCCAGTACGACCCGCTCGGTACCGTCCTGATCATCGGACCGTGGAACTACCCGGTGTACCTCGCTCTCGGCCCGCTGGTAGCCGCGGTCGCCGCCGGCAACTGCGCCGTCATCAAACCGTCCGAATTGGTTCCCGCGACGTCGGCTCTGCTTGCCAGGCTGATCCCGCAATACCTGGACGGGCAGGCGATCCGCGTGGTGGAGGGCGATGGCTCGACCACGCAGGAGTTGCTGGCTCAGGGATTCGACCATGCGCTGTTCACCGGCGGCACCGAGATCGGGCGCAAGATCATGGCCGGGGCCGCGCCCACACTCACCCCCGTCACGCTCGAACTCGGAGGCAAGAGTCCGGTCATCGTGACGGCTGACGCAGACCTTGACGTCGCCGCCCGACGGATCGCATGGATCAAGCTGCTCAATTCCGGACAGACGTGCATTGCTCCGGACTACGTGCTCGCCGACGGATCAATCGTCGATGCGCTCACCAACAAGATCATCGCGACGATCAAGCAATTCCGTTCTGGTGAAGACACATTCGCCCAGAGGATCATCAACGAACGTCAATTCGACCGAATCGCATCTCTGCTCGCCACCACCGAGGGGACGATCGTGGCGGGCGGCGGCGTCGACCGCCAGAACCTGCGGATCGAGCCGACGGTGATCCTGGATCCGGCTCCCACCGACTCGGTGATGGCCGACGAGATCTTCGGTCCAGTCCTGCCCATCCTTGGCTACGACTCGGTCGACTCCGCTGCGGAATTCGTCAATTCCCGTCCGAAACCGCTTGCCTTGTACGTGTTCAGCGCAGACCAGCGGCGCGCCCGTTCGCTGATCGACCAAATACCCTCAGGCGGGGCCGTCATCAATCAGATCGCGATGCACTGCAGCATTCCGCAGCTACCGTTCGGTGGTGTCGGCGCCAGCGGGATGGGCGATTACCACGGGAAGTGGGGGTTCGAGGCGATGAGCCATCGGCGGGCGGTGCTTGCCAAGCCCGCCAAGCCCGATCCGAGCCTGATGTACCCGCCTTACACCGATAGGGCGCTGAAGATCATGCGGAAACTGATGTGAGAGAGGATTACTGAGAATGAAGGTGACGGTGGACCGGGTCAAGTGTTCCGGCATCGGGTTATGTGAACTCGCCGCACCGACGGTCTTCGAAATCGGTGATGATTCGCAGACACACGTCATTTCCGACGTCGACGAGGCCAACCTCGGCGCCGTCGAGGAGGCCGTGTCCAACTGCCCCACCTCGGCGTTGACGCTCGAACGCTAGCCGACCCTCACGACACATCGGTATCAGCCCCGCCACATAGCGCCGATTGTGCAATGACGATCTCGCACAACGAAATTGGCGACCTGTTCCGGCGTGCGCCTACTTCGGTGACATCTCCGTAACCTCGACCCGCACGCTGGTCAGTTCACCGGTGTCCGGATCGGCGCATTCGACGATCTCGACGCCATCCCGGGGCATGCACCACTGGTGGAAACTGGCGAGCAGTTCTCCTGCACCGGACCGGCGCACCAGCGAGTCACCTTCGCGTGGCCACGTGCGCCGATCGGCGCGAATGGCTGCTCTCGCACGGTCGGTTCCGGGAGCGTCGATCGAACCGCTCTCGTCGACGACGACTCCGTAGACGAGGCGAGCGGCCGCCGCAGTCACGGTGCCGGTACTGATGTCTGCGGCAACATCCGTGGCGTTCCGTTGCAGCGGGTCACCGAAGCCACCGCCGCCACCCGAGCGCAGCGCAACCACATCGCCCGGGCCGACGTGCAACCCGAACTCCTTGGCTTGCAGATCCACCGCCGGCGCGTCGAACTCGTCCAGCGAGTCCGGAACCCGTCCGCCCGAGAGGATCTCGTCGGCCCCGGCGCCGCTGACGAGCCGGAAACCGCTCGTCGAGCCGGGGTAACCACCCATGGCACCCGCTGGAGGCAGCTGCCAGCACGCGAGGAACACATGCTGCTGCCCGCCCACGGTGTGCCAGGGTGTCCATGCGTAGTCGATGCCGTCTCCACCGCGAAACCGGCCGGGGCCGCCGGAATTCGGGTTGATCCGGCGCCACAGGTACAACACGGGGTAGCTGGCTTCGTTGATCTCGATGTCGGGGATGCTGTTGGAGGGCTGAGCCATTGCCCCGCTGACATCCATGCCGTCGGCGTGGGGTTGCGCGCCTGCGCCCATCGCCCCGCCGTGCATGTCCAAGAACGGCGCGAGGTTGCCGGCTTCGTCGGGCGCGTAGAACACGGAGCCGTTGAAGGTGTCCAACCAGGTGGCCGTGGTGTGCTCCCGGACGAAGGCGTCCGTACTTGCCGGTGCGATGTCGGACATCAGCCGGGTCACCAACTTGCCGACTCGGGTTCCAGTCTCCATGTGACCCGACGAGCACGGAGCAGGCGGACGGACGTCACATATGGTGCCCGCCTTGGTGACCACGCGGATGGCCCTGAACGTGCCCTGATTGATCGGCAGGTCGCAGAGCACCGTCGACAGCAGCGGTCCCATCGCGAAACCTTCTGTCATTGCGGCACTGCAGTTCACGAATCCGTCGGTTTGTGTCGCCGACTCCGAGAAGTCCAGCGTCATCACATCACCGTCGATGGTGAGCGTGCAGTGCAGCCGGAAGAGCTCATTGACGTGGCCGTTGTGCTCGACGTATTCGTCGGCCTCATACACGCCATCGGGCAACGACCGGATACGCGCCCGCACTGCTGACTCCGCGAGATCCTTGCTGATTTCGACGAATCGGTGAAAGTCGGGTTCTCCGTAGGTATTCAGCAATTCCTGCATGCGATCGTCGCAGCGGTTGCACGCGGCGATGAAGCAGCGGATGTCGCTGAGCACGAGCTCGGGAACGCGGACGTTGGACTCGATCAGGCGCCAGATGTCCTGAATTACCTCACCTTGGTCGACGATCTTGATACCCGGGAGCCGAAGGCCCTCTGCGAATGATTCGGTCGCCAGCGGGGAGAAGCCACCGGGAGCGACTCCGCCGAAGTCGGTGACATGGGCCTCGGCCCAGCACCACGCGATGAGCGTGTCGCCCGAGAAGATCGGACGCACCACACCGACGTCGACCAGGTGCGCGCCGCCAGTAGTGAAGGGGTCGTTGCAGATGAATAGGTCACCGGGCCGAATCTGGTTGCGCGGCACGGTGTTCAGAATGTGTTTGACCGATTGGCGGGCAGGCCCGAGATACATCGTGATGTATCCGGCGTAGGCGATGATCTCACCGTCGGCATCGGCGATGAAGGTCGAGAAGTCGACCGCTTCCGCGATTGCCGGGCTGCCGGAGGCGCGCATCATCACCACGCCCATCTCATTGGCGACGTTGTCCAGGGCTTTGGCGAAGATGTCGACCGTCACCGGGTCGTAGTCGCGGGTATCGGTACTGGCCGGTGCACTCATGCCGTCGGCTCCCCTGCGGGTTCGGAATCGTGGTCGAGCAGGTAGTTGCCCCATTCGTCGACGCGTAGCGTCCACGATTCGGGTACCTGGACGGTGGTCAGCGGATGCTCCATCACCGCCGGCCCAGTGATCACGGCCCCCGGGTCGAGATTCTCGGCGTCATACACCGACAGTTGCGCCTCCCGACCGGCGAGCGGGAGGAACACCGTACGTCGCCCCGACGCAGTGGCGGCAACGGGCCCGGCCGGGACAGGCGCCGGTTTGGGTCTGAACCTGTTGACTCGACCGGTGGCGATCACACGCACCGACATCAGTACGACCGGTGATCCCACCCATGCCGATCCTTTGCCGTACTCGA
Source organism: Mycobacterium sp. (assembly GCA_035253445.1). Classification (GTDB taxonomy): domain Bacteria; phylum Actinomycetota; class Actinomycetes; order Mycobacteriales; family Mycobacteriaceae; genus Mycobacterium. The sequence goes on along the minus strand of DATFCF010001040.1, from coordinate 4,771 downwards.
GCTCGTATTGCTCCGGGAACTTGTCCTGGAGGGCCACCAGATCACTGACGCTGAGATCGGGTTTACGGGGTATCGCCATGCGGATCTCCCACTGCTGGCCGACGAACTTGAACTCGCCCTGCCATTCCACGTCGATGCGGTCGTCGGTGTAGCCGGCGGTGTGCAGTGCCGCCGTCAGTTGTTCCTCGAGCTCGCGCAGGCCATCGATGACATGCGTGGCATCCCCGCCCGTCCACATCGCCGACTTGGCCTGGGTGCGCACGTCATCACTGGCCAGCAACCCGTTCGCGGAGAACACGGCGGCATTCGCCGGAAGGATGACGCGGCGGATGCCGATCGCCGCGGCAATGTCAGCGGCGAAGATGCCGACCGCTCCGCCGTAGGCGATCATCGCGAACCCGCGCGGGTCGTGCCCGCGTTCGACGGTCACTGACCGAACCGCGTTGCTCATATTCGCGGTCACCACCCGGTAGACCGCCGCAGCGGACTCCTGCGCGCCGATGCCGAGAGGTCCGCCGATCGCCTCATGCAGCGTCGCCGCCGCTGGTTTCACGTCGAGTTCGCGTCGACCCCCGAGGAACGCCTTGGGGTCGAGCAGGCCCAGCGCGGCACTGGCATCGGTCACCGTGGGTTCCTCACCCCCCTGGCCGTAGCAGATGGGGCCGGGACGGGCTCCGGCGCTCTCGGGGCCCACCTGAGGTACGCCCCGCGCGTCGAGCTTGGCGATGCTGCCGCCCCCGGCGCCGATGGGGAGCACGTCGATCTTGGTCAGGGCGGTGAGGAACTGGTCGCGCAGCAGAACCCGTTGGGTCACCATCGCCTTGTTGCCGTGCAATACCGAGACGTCGAAGGATGTCCCGCCCATGTCGGCCGTCACGACGTCGGAGATGCCCAGCCGTGAGGCCAGTTCACGGGCACCGATGACGCCGCCCGCGGGGCCGGAGTCGACCAGCGTGATAGGTCGTGAACGCGCCTCTTGCGCGGAAAGGGTGCCGCCGAAGCCCTGCATGAACACGATGGGCACCCGCAGACCGCGCCGCGTCAGCTCTGCTTCGATCTTGCCGGTGTATTCGGCCACCCGCAGTCCGGTGAAGGCGTTGAGCACGGTGGTCATGGTCCGTTCGTATTCGCGCATGACCGGATGCAGGCGGTGCGACACGCTCAGAAAGAGCTGCGGATGCTCGCGTTCGAGAAGACCGGCGATCAGCTGCTCGTGTGCGGGGTTCAGAAAACTCCACAGCAGCGATACGGCCACCGCCTCCACGCCCTGATCGACGAGACTGGCGATGGCGTGCCGCGCATCGTCTTCGGTAAGCGGCACGATGACGTGCCCCTTGTGGTCGATGCGCTCGGGTACCTCGACGACGGACCGGCGGGGGACGACCTGTGGGATGTTCAGCTGCTTGTGGAGGTCGCGGTGTGCATTGCGGGCCGACCGCGCGATGACCATGTTGTCACCGAAGCCAGCGGTGGTGATGAGGCCCACCTTGGCGCCCTTGAGTTCGGCAATCGCGTTGGTCACGACTGTCGTCCCGTTCACGAACCTGTCGGTCGCTGCCAACAGCTCGCGCAGGTCCGTGCCCACTCGGTCGGCGAGCATTTCCAACGCCCGCAGCAGTCCGTCCACCAAGTTGTCGGGCGTGGTGTCTGCTTTGTCGGTGAACACGCGACCGTCGCTGTTGACGGCGGCGACGTCGGTGAAAGTCCCCCCGATGTCGCAACCGATCTGATAACGCATCGCAGTCCTCTCGTCGTTGCGGGCGAAAAGGTCAGATGTTCCGGCCGGCGGACTCCCAGTACGGGGCGCGGAGCTTGCGCTTGAAGATCTTCCCGGAGTCTTCGCGCGGCAGTTCGTCGACGAACTCGACGCGTCGGGGCACCTTGTAGCCGGCGATCCGCTCCCTCAGGTACCCCTGCACCGATTTGGCGTCGAGGTGATGACCGACGGCCGGTTGGACGACCGCACAGACCTTTTCACCGAATTCCTCGTCGGGAATTCCGAACACGGCGCTGTCGATTACACCTTCCATGCCCGCGAGCGCTGCTTCGATCTCCGCTGGGTAGATATTGACTCCACCCGAGATGATCATGTCCACCTTGCGATCGGACACGAAGAGGAACCCGTCTTCGTCGAGATAACCGACATCGCCGGTGGCCACTAGTCCGTCGCGGTCCACCGACTGCCTCTTGGCGTCGTCGTGGCGATAGCTGAACTTCTCCAAACCCTGGTAGCGGCAGACGATCTCACCGACTTCACCAGCACCCAAGGGTTGCCCGTCGACACCAAGGATGCGAACTTCGGCGCCTTCGATGGTCTTGCCCACGGTGCCTGGATGTTCGAGCCACTCCTGCGTCGTGCAGAAGGTGACGTTCCCGACCTCGGTGGCCCCGTAGTACTCGTTGATGATCGGACCCCACCAGTCGATCATCGCCCGCTTCACGGCGGGCGAGCACGGCGCCGCTGCGTGCGCCACGAATCGCAGTGACGAGACGTCGTGGCGTCGTCGCGTCTCCATTGGCAGCTTGAGCAGCCGATTGAACATGACCGGAACCATGTGTAAATGCGTGATGCGTTGCGACTCAACGATTTCGAGCAATTCTTCCGCGTCGAATTTGGGGAGCAGGACGACATTGGCTCCCGCTCGAAATGACGCGATCGCGTGCCCGTTGGGTGCGCCGTGATAGATGGGACCCACGACGGCGGTGGTGATCTTGGCAGGGTCGTCGAACAGGCCCAGCCCGTAGTCCAGTGTCAACATCCGAGTGAAGGCCGCTTGCTCGTCAGGACCCATCGGGGGCCGCTGCACGCCCTTGGGACGGCCGGTCGTTCCCGACGTGTAGAAGATTGCCAGCGGCATCTGGGAGGGTGCGGCGGCCGACGGCGGGAAGCTCTCGAGCCAGTTGGCCCAGTCGAGCACACCGGGCGGGGCAACGCTCAGTGACTCCGGGATGTCGTACGCCTCCCGTAGGTGTGTGGCGGGGTCGACCGCGAGGACGGTCACGTCCGGCGGCACCGCCTCCTGCACACGAGAGAGCAAGTCGGCGTGGATGACCAGTGCCTTCGCTCCGGAGTCCGCGAGGATGTAGGCGATCTCTTCAGTCGAGAAGTGCCAGTTGATCGGGATCGCGTATGCGCCCAAGGCGCCGGCGCCCAGACTCACCTCGTAGAACTCGAGGTCATTACGGAGGCACATTGCGACACCTTCGCCATGGCCGATACCCAGACTAGCGAAACCCGATGCGGCACAAGAAATTCGGTGCTGAAGAGCTGCGGTGTCGATTCTTCGGTCACCGGAAACGACGTGCGGCAATGCACTACTCCTGATTCTGCGTTCGGCCGTGAAGGTAACGGCCGCGAGAAACCCACACCGCCGAGGTGCGCGTCGGTCCGACTATATAAAGCACTTGCATCACATTACAAGGGGGCTGGTGTTCTACGCCACGGTCGTTCCGCCGGCTTCGCGCAGGCCCAAGGCGCTTCGCGGGCGACTTGAAGACGATGCGTTCCGATGACATAGTAATGCGCATGCATCACATCGTCGAGGCACATGACCTCGGCCTGGACGTGGACAACGTCGCGCGCTGGATGGACGAACGGCAGCTCGGGGCCGGCTCCATCCGCGACGTTCGACGCATCGGCGGTGGTACTCAGAACATCGTTGTCTCCCTGCAACGCGGCGACGTTCAATACATCCTGCGCCGACCGCCGCTGCGTGGTCGTCCCGACGGCTCGAAGACAATTCTTCGTGAGGCGACGATTCTCCGCGGCCTGGACGACGAGGCGGCCGTACCGCATCCGCCACTGATCGCCACCTGCGAAGACGCGTCCGTCATCGGAGCGGCTTTCTATCTGATGGCCCCGGTCCGGGGTTTCAATCCCGCGTCGGACATGCCGCAGGCCATCCGTAGCGACGCCGCGTTTCAGCGAGCCCTTGGCTTCTCCATGGTCGACGCCGTCGTCGAACTCGGGAAGGTCGATGTCACCCGCGCGCCGCTCGCCGAACTCGGCACCGCCGACGGTTGGCTTCGACGCCAGCTGCCGAGATGGACCCGCCGACTCTCCGCACTCGATGCCATCGATGGGTATGTGGCTTTGCCGTCAGACCGCGTCCGACCCGTCGTCGAGTGGTTGGAAGACCAACACCCGACAGACGAGATCGTCGGCCTGGTCCACGGCGACTATCACTTCGCGAACGTCATCGCCGACGAGCAGCGTCCCGTGATAAACGCGATCGTCGACTGGGAACTGGCGGGGCCAGGCGACCCCCGCATCGACGTAGCACACCTGGTGACGACGATGTGCATCGAGACGATGCCCGGCTTGAACGATCTGCGGCACGCGACCGGGCTGCCGTCGGTCGAGGAACTCCTTGGCCACTACACCGACCGCACCGGAACGGACCCGGCGGCAATGCGCTGGTTCCGGGCATTCGCGTGTCTGAGGCTGGCCACGCTATTGGAGGAGACGGTGGGGAGATCGGCCGCCGGCCACGCCAACGCCGCTCTGGCGCAAAGCTTCCGAAGGGTCACCCTCGGTCTCCTCGACCAAGCCGAGCATGTCATCGATGGTCGCCCTTATTACCGCAAAGACTCTCAAGACGAACCCACCACCTGATGACATCCCCGCCGCGGATGCGTGGCGCGCCGGTTGCCCACAGCCCATGAACTTCCGGTCGTGCGTCGCGAGCACCAGACCCAGATTGCAACAGAGAGGCACGTATGTACGACTTCGAAACCGATCCTGAGTACCAGGAACTTCTCGATTGGGCCG
>DATFCF010001039.1:0-6221 GCA_035253445.1 Mycobacterium sp. | reverse complement strand
GAGGCATGCCGACTTGGCTGCACTCCATCCACAGTGACTTGGTCGGGTCGTCGACGCCTTCGTTGGCCGCGATCACGAACAGCGCGCAGTCCGCGGCCCTCAGTCCCGCCCGCAGCTCACCGACGAAGTCGGCGTAGCCGGGTGTGTCGATCAGGTTGACCTTGATCCCGTCGTGCTGCAGGGACGCCAGGGCGAGTCCGACCGAGCGCTGGGCGGCGATCTCCGCTTCTTCGCAGTCACAGACCGTGGTGCCGTCGACCACCGAGCCGGGTCTGGTGAGTACACCGGAGGCGACCAGAAGGGCCTCGATGAGTGTCGTCTTGCCGCCACCCGATGGGCCCACCAGCACCACGTTGCGGATGGCGGCCGGACTGTCCGCGGTGGGGGCGGCTCCGGCCGCAGAAGTTGTCGTCTTGTCAGCCATGACGGTTCCTCCTGACCTCCGTCGGCGGAGCCGACGGTTTGACCGAGCGGCCTTCCCATTGCCCGGATCTGTTAATCCACAATTCCCCGAACCGACACTGAGCACAAGGGATTCGGCGACTTTCGCCCGCGGCTACCCAGCAGGTAATCGACAGGGGCCCCCTGCGCGATGAGGCTGGGGCCATGACGACCTACGACGACATCGCGCAGCGCTACATCGACGTTGGAACCAGACGGACCCGGCCGCAAGACGGGCCGCCGTCGATCGGCTGTACACCGAGGACGCCAGCTACGTCGACCCGCTGGCGGCCGCGCAGGGCCGCGGGCAGATCGATGCGATGATTGCTGCGGTGCACGAACAGTTCCCCGGCTTCGTGTTCACATTGGCCGGGCCGGTCGACGGGCATCACAACCAGGCCCGGTTCGGCTGGGAACTCGGGCCCGCAGGCTCGCCTGCCCCGATTGTCGGGTTCGACGTCGCGGTTACCGATGACGCCGGCCGGGTCCGGACCGTGCTGGGATTTTTCGACAAGGTTCCCGCGGGCTAACGGAACCGCTTTTGCGACACGGACTTTCGGCTCGTCGTACTCACGCTTGCCACGATGTCCACCGTTGCACGTCCACGGTGACGACAGGCCCGTCCAGCGCAATTCTCTGGTACTGAAGGTATTTCCTGCGCAGCAGCGAGTATCCGGCCGCCATCGCGTCACCGCTGTAGTGGATCGCGGCGACACCGTCGGCGCGCACCCACCACAACTGCGCCCAGTCATCCTCGTAGTGGTCGACGAGCATGCTCACCTGCGGGTTGGCTTCGATGTTGGCCAGCCGTCGCAATCGTCGCGTCGACTTACGTTTGGCGTCGACGGCGGTGTACACCACGTCGTCGTGAACCGCGAAGACCACGGGCACGATGTGCGGCGCGCCGTCCGGTCCGGACGTGGCCAGCATTGCCACGGGTGATTCCGCGAATATGGCCGCGGCGTCGAATTCGGCCACGCCACCAGACTATTCCCCGGGCCTGACCCTCCAGGCACGCCCGCGATGTTTCGAGCGCCTCGGAGCACGTCGGGTTCGCTGTGGCTCGGATAAGCAGGTGGTAGAACGCGGTGCGTTCCTCGGGGCAAAGACGAAAGCACGCGTCGTCGAGCAGTGGCGCGCCGCAGGCGAAAGCGCCGCATAGTTCCCCGTACACGTCGCCTGCGGTTGCGATACCGGGGAAGTAGCCAATAGTTATAGGTGTGAACTCTGAGTTCAGTAAGTTGCCAACGGTCAGCCGCCCTGGGCGGCCGCGCAGCGAGCACTCCCGCACCGCGGTGCTGCGCGCGACGTCGGAACTGCTACACGAAGTGGGTCTTCGGGCGATGACCACCGAGGAGATCGCCAGCCGCAGCGGCACCAGCAAGGCCACCATCTACAAGTGGTGGACCAACAAGTACGCGGTTGCCGTCGACGCCTTCCTTTCGGAGATGATGGCCGAGTCGGGCGATCCCGAAACTGGTTCGGCGCGTGAGGATTTGCGTATCGTGCTGCGGGGTTTGGTGCACTTCTATGCGGGCGCGAGCGGACGGGTGTTCGCTCAGCTGGTCGGCGAAGCACAGTTCGACCCGAGCATTCAGGCGGTGCTGCGCGAGCACCTCGTCGTCCCACGGCGCGATCTGGTCCGCGCGATCTGGGATCGCGGCGTGGAGCGCGGCGAACTACGGGCCGACGTGGACCACGAGGCGGCGACCGACCTGCTGATCGGGCCGGTGCTGTACCGACACCTGATGGGACACGCGCCGCTGGACGATGCCGCGGCCGACCTGCTCGTCGACACCGCGATGTGCCGCTTGACCACCGGTGACTAATCTCACCCCACGCCTCAGTGGCACGGCGCTAGCCTCGAATTAGAAACTGAACGTTCAGTTTCTATATACGCTCCTGAAGGAGAAGATCGATGAAGATCCGATATCTGTCACCGCTGTTCGCGGTTGCTGCCGCCGCAGCGATCGCTGTCGCACCAATTGCATCGGCGACACCGACGGGGTTTACGCAGAACTGCATAGACCTCGGCGCGTCGAACACTCAATGCCAAACACCGGGCAACGTCCAGATCAACGACTCACCGCAGGTTCAGTACGCGCCCCAGTACCCCTTCTACGGAAACGTGTTGCTCTTCCACCACGGCGGACACCGTTAATTGCCGCTGAGTCCGGTTCGCGGCTGCGGCGCCACACTGATCGGCGAGCGGGTGGCTGGAGTGCGGGTCACGCCGATCTCCGGCTCCTTGCTTTCCCGCGGGCGCACCCTCGGAGCGTCGTAGTCCGGCGCGGTGTCGACCGACGAAGCCGACGTCTCCGGCGGCGGAGGCGGTGGCGGTGGCGGCGGGGCGGAGCTGGACGCCACCGTCGCGGGAGCGGCGCTTGTCGGCGCCGTCGGCGTCACTGTCGTCGTTGCGTCATCGGCGCCGACGGGAGCCCGGAGCACCAGCAGCACTCCCGACACCACGATCGCGGCCATCGCCGCGGAGGCGGCGATCAGCGCGGTCACCGCCGGCTTGGTGCGATACCAGGGTGTCGGCGCAGGCTTGAAGTACCAGGTGTTCGTGTCGAACGCGTCGAACGTGCCGTCATCGGTGGACTGCGGAACCCGGTCCCAGACGTTCTCGCCGTCGAGGTCGCTCCACAGCTCGTCGTCGGGTGCATCGTCCGACGACCGGTCGTCGTCTGCCTGGTCGTCAAAGAGGTAGTCGAAGTCCCCCGGGGCTTCGCGGTCAGCCACACGGAGATGTTACCGCCGGTACCAGGGCATATGCGCGGTCGGAGGGCTACCTGCGTCGACTCTGAAAGAACACGGCGCGACAGCTGCGTCGTCACGGTAGTGTTCGGTCGCTTTGTTGGATTGATTCACCGCGGCGACTCGGCGCGGTAACCGCTGCGCCACTGCACCGTCTCGTGTCCATCGGAAGGTTCGGCAATGAAGAAATCCCGGATGCTGGCAGCCTCCGCATCGGCCCTCGTCCTCGCAGCACTGGTCGCGTGCGCCCCGCCCGAGAAAGAGAACGCGGGTGAGGCGACCGACTCCGGCGTGAAGGCCGGCGAGGCCACCTCGGCCGAGGACTTCGGCGGCATCGACGGCCTGGTCGAGGCGGCCAAGAAGGAAGGCGAGCTGAACGTCATTGCGCTGCCGCCGGATTGGGCGAACTACGGCGCCATCATCAAGGCGTTCTCCGACAAGTACGGCATCAAGGTGAACTCGGCGCAGCCCGACGCGGCCAGCCAGGACGAGATCAACGCCGCCAACCAGCAGAAGGGCAAGACCACCGCGCCCGACGTGTTCGACCTCGGCCAGTCCGTGGCGCTCGCCAATACCTCGCTGTTCGCGCCGTACAAGGTGGCGACGTTCGACGACATTCCAAGCGAGTTCAAGGATGCCGACGGAACCTGGGTCAACGACTACGGCGGCTACATGTCCATCGGTTACGACTCGGCCAAAGTGCCCGACATCGCAGGAGTCAACGACCTGTTGAAGCCGGAATACCAGGGCAAGGTAGCGCTCAACGGCGACCCCACCCAGGCCGGTGCCGCGTTCTCCGGCGTCATGATGGTCGCGCTGTCACAGGGCGGCTCCGCCGACGACATCGCCCCCGGCGTCGAGTTCTTCTCCAAGCTCAAGCAGGCCGGGAACTTCCTGCCGGTCGACCCGACGCCGGCGACCGTCGAGTCGGGGCAGACCCCTGTCGTCATCGACTGGGACTACCTCAACGCCGCGGAGACCAAGAAGCTGCCGTCGTGGAAGGTCGTCGTGCCTCCCGGCCCGGCCGTCGCCGGGTACTACTTCCAGGCGATCAACAAGGACGCGCCGCACCCGGCGGCTGCGCGGCTATGGCAGGAGTTCCTCTACAGCGACGAGGGGCAGAACCTCTATCTGGGCGGCGGCGCACGCCCGGTCCGCGCGGAGTCCATGCAGAAGGCCGGAACCATCGACAAGGCCGCATGGGATGCGCTGCCCGCAGTCAGCGGTGAACCGGTGATCGTCTCCGTCGATCAGAACAAGAAGGCGACGGAGTATCTGGCGAACAACTGGGCAAGGGCGATCGGCTGACCTGGGTCATTTGACGATGCCGGGTAACACCCTCGGGCGACGGGTCCGCGAGGGGCTGCCACTGCTGCCGTTCCTGACCATCGTCGCGGTCTTCTTGATCATCCCCACGATCACCGTGATCGTCAGCGCGGTGTATGCCGACGGTGTGTTGTCGTTCGCGCGAATCCAGGCGCTGTTCACCGGTACCGCGTTGAGCGCTCTGTGGAAGAGCGTGCTGTTGTCGGGGAGCACGGCACTTATCGGCGCGGTGCTCGGCGCGGTGCTGGCCTGGCTCATCGTCAGCAGCCCGCCCACTTCGATGGTGCGCCGCGCCGTGATCTCGCTGTGCAGCGTGCTGGCCCAATTCGGCGGTGTGGCACTGGCATTCGCGTTTCTGGCGACGGTCGGGCTCAACGGTGTGCTGACGTTGTGGGTGCAGCAGATGATCGGCTGGAACCTGGCAGGCTCCGGCTGGCTGTACGGCCTGTCCGGTCTGATACTGGTCTACACCTACTTCCAGATCCCGTTGATGGTGATCGTCTTCGTACCTGCCCTTGAAGGTTTGCGCGATCAGTGGCGCGAGGCGGCGGTCAACCTCGGCGCATCGACGTGGCAGTACTGGCGCGAGGTGGCCGTGCCGCTGCTGCTGCCCGCATTCCTGGGTTCGGCACTGCTGTTGTTCGCCAACGCTTTTGCCGCGTATGCGACGGCGGCTGCGCTGGTGAGCCAGGGCAGCCCGATCGTGCCCTTGCTGATCCGGTCGGCGCTGACCAGTGAGGTGGTGCTCGGCCAGTCGGGGTTCGCTTATGCGTTGGCACTCGAGATGATCGTCGTGGTCGCGTTGGTGATGGTGGCCTACAACGCGCTGGTGCGCCGCACCGCGAGGTGGCTGAAGTGAGGCGGTTCTTGCGCGGTGGGCTGTGGGTGCTTTTCGGGTTGTTCTTCCTGTTCCCGCTCTATGCGATGGCCGACTTCTCCACCCGCAATCTCATCGCCGGCGGCCGCACCATGGCCGCGTGGCAGAACCTGGTCGCCGACGAAGCGCTGTATCAGGCGATTGTGATCTCGTTGCTGCTGGCCGTATTCACGGTGGTGGCAATGCTTTTGGTGCTGGTGCCGACAATGATATGGGTGCGGTTGCGGACGCCGTGGGCCAAGGGCCTTGTCGAATTTCTGTGCTTGTTGCCGCTGACCATCCCTGCCCTGGTGATCGTTGTCGGGCTTCGCAACGTGTACCTGTGGGTGACGTACTTCCTCGGCGAGTCCGCGTTGACCCTGACGTTCGTCTACGTCGTGCTGGTGCTGCCGTTCGCCTACCGGGCGATCGATTCCGCGCTGTCCGCGATCGACCTGCAGACCTTGTCGGAGGCTGCCCGGTCGTTGGGGGCCGGTTGGATATCGACCATCACCCGGGTGATCGTGCCCAACATCTGGTCTGGGATCCTGTCCGCTGCCTTCATTTCCATTGCGGTGGTGCTCGGTGAGTACACCGTCGCCTCGCTGAGTGGCTTCGAGACGCTCCCCGTCCAGATCGTGGCGATCGGGAAGAGTGACGGCGCCACGTCGGTGGCGGCCTCGCTGGCCACGCTGCTGCTCGGCTTCGCTCTGTTGTTGGTCTTGGCGGCGCTCACGCGGGGCCGCCGCCGGACGTTGGGAGTTCAGACATGAGTCTCGGGGCCGGTGTGCGCGTCGAACTTCGTGACCTCACCCGCACTTACGGCAACGTCCACGCACTC
>DATFCF010001038.1:0-2024 GCA_035253445.1 Mycobacterium sp. | reverse complement strand
GCCAGGAAGATGATCTGCAGGATGTCGCCCTCGACGAACGCGCTCGCCATGGTGGTCGGAATGATGTGGGTCAGAATGTCCCACCAGTGCTGGCTCTGGCCCTTCTGGATCAGCCCGTTGACCGAATCCGACACCTCGATCTTGCTCGCGTCGGCGTGGATCCCGTTCCCCACCGGGAAGAGGTTGATCGCGAGAAGACCGGTGGCCAGGGCCAGGAGGGTGCCGACCTGGAAGTAGGCCAGGGCCTTGGCCCCGGTCAGGCCGACCTTGCGCAGGCCCGCGACACCGGCGATGCCGCTGATGATCGTGAGGAAGACGATCGGACCGATCAGTACCGCAGCAGGGCGATGAAGCCGGTACCGATCGGCTCCATGGCCTTACCTAATCCAGGTGCCAGCCAGCCGACCAGAACGCCTGCAATGATCGCGACGATCACCCAGAAGTACAGTTGCCGATACCATTTCGGCTTCGTCGTCGGTTCGCTGTTGTCGGAACCGGCGGCGCCGAGCGGTGCTTGGCGTGGGTCGCCGGCCTGCAACTCGCTGAGAAACGGTCATCACTTCGGCCCGTCCGGGACGAAGGGTCTTGCTTCCTGCAGGGCGGTGCGCGGTCTGCCAGGCGCTGCTCAGTAGGAAAGTTGTTCGGCGGCGTGCTTGCCGAAATGTACGATCCGCCGACCGCCGTGCTCTTCCAGTATTCGCGCAGAAATATCTGCAGTAACTTGGTTGTGGACAGGAATGATGATCACCGATTCCCCATTGCGCAGTGCCCAAGCGAAGTTCTCCCGTTCGTTCGACGCTGTGCCGAGTTTCTGTAGCGTTCGAACCAAATGCGCCCAAGGCCCATGTTCAACGCCGTCAAAGTCTAATATGTGAGCGCCGATCTCGCCCTGCAGTACGTCCACTCGGGTGAGGTCGACGCCTACTTTAGCGAGCGCGGCGCTCGACTCGACGACGCGACCGTCCGGGATAATTGCCACGACGCTGTTCTTGTAGGTCGCAACGAAGTCCGACTGGTTGACGCGAGGTTTATCGGTGGTCATCGGAACGCCCTTTCTGAGGAGCCTTGTGGAGCTCGCCGTATCCACGGCGTGCCGAGTAATCAGTACCTACCGGTAGCAGATACGTAGTCCGCGGAGCTGGCGGCCCAGCGATCGGCCACCTTCGTCCGCCGAGCTCGGCTCCGGGCACGCGCAGCCGCCGCGGGGTTGCGCCGGTTGCCAGGAGCACCTTGTCGTAGCGCAGCCGATCGCGGTCACCGGTGATGAGTTCCTGGGCGCGGCGGTCGATCGCAGTGACCGTGATGTCGACCCGCAGATCGACGTGGTGTTCGGTGTACCACCCGAGCGGGTGCACGAAGACTGTTCGCGGCCAGCGCGGCCCTGTAGGTAGGCCTTGGACAGCGAGGCCGCTCGTAGGGTCGGTATGGCTCCGCGCCGAGCAGGACGGTACGACCGTTGAAGCCTTCGGCGCGCAGCGCCTCAGCGGCCTTGGCACCGGCCAGGCCCGCGCCAACAATTGCGAACGTGCGTGAAGCGCTTATGGATGATCGTCCCCGTTTACACCGCGCTTCGCGGCCGCGAGCTTGCCTTCAAGGGTGAGGCGAGTGCGGCCCAGGACGTCTGGGACGTCATTGGGCCGTCGCGTTCAAGCTGTGCAGCGTGTCGTCGTGGGCGATGCCGCGGTTCCCGACAGCGCCGCCATCCGGCGCGGCCGTGCCGCGCAGGGCTTTCCTCTCGACCGGGTCGATCGCGTCGACGCGCCGGTCGATCTCGGCGTCGACGCGGCGGACGAAGATCGAGGCAACCGACGCGGTCCGACTCAGGTCCTGGCCGGTCGCGCGGGACAGGTTGATGCCATCGAGGAATGCGTCCATCGCCGCGATGTAGCGGCGCCTGGAGAGGATCTGGGTCACGTTGATGCTGATTCCCTCGGCCCGACACCTGGTAACGGCGGCTGCCGGCCAGCCGGGCCCGGCTGACACCGTCCAGCCAGATCGGCACCCCGACTCGTGTCAGGCCGCCG